>SKIU01000087.1 GCA_007116275.1 candidate division SR1 bacterium
AGATACTTATGTTGTTGGCCAAAAAACACTTTGGTTGGACCTTGGAAAAAATAGGTGACTTCTTTGGTGGTAAGAATCACGCTACCGTCATCTATGCTATCGATAATATTACAAAAAAATGTAAAACAGACGCAACTATCTGTCATGATTACAATATTTTCACTGAATGGATTGAACAGTAATGTCTATTGTATAGTGGTATATGTTGGTGTATCTTTATTTATATACCCTCTAATTTTTTCCCAATAGTACGTATCCAAGATTTTCCTTGTTCACCATAACTTTCAGCTTTTTCTTTTACTTCTATTGCTTGATTCTGTAGTTCCTGAGATTTTTCTTGCAGTTCTTGCAATTGTATCTGATATACTTGAATCTGTGCTTGGAGTTCTTCGATTCTTTGTTTATTCTCATTGTACGCTGTAGTTCATTGTTGTATGGTTTCGTTTTCTTTTATGAGTTGTTGTATTTGTGTGTTGATGGTATTGATTGCTTCTTGTGGTTTTTCTTGTACACGAGCACATCAGCTTATAACAACAAAACACAAACCCAAAACAATAATTTTATACATATTATCTATGGTGTAGTAAAGTTTATTTTTTCATTACTTGCTCAATCAATTCTGGTTCTATTTCATCATGGATATATCTATCCAATGGCCTTGCTCCATAGGCAGGATCGTATATTTTCTCTACAATATCATCTATCTTTTTCTTGGTGAACCTTGGTACTTTTACCTGTGTTTTATCACTCCATACAGACAAAAATTCTTTGACTTTCTTGTTAAATATATCGGTGATAACTTCTTTACTGAGTGGTTTAAATATGACTGTATGATCTATTCTATTCAGCATCTCTGGACTCATATGATCTTTTACTTGAGTCATCACTCTTTCTTTAATTTCACTGAAGTTTTTGTCTGATATATCTTGGATACTATCTTCACCAGCAAATCAAATACGAGCTTGCTTGATACCAAATTCTTCTGCTCACAGGTTACTTGTCATAATAATAATAGTACTCTTGAAGTCTATAATTCTACCTTTGGCATCTTTCAGGTGTCCTTCATCCAGTATTTGCAATAAGATGTTGAGTACATCAGGGGATGCTTTTTCGATCTCATCAAAGAGGATAACAGAATATGGTTTTCTTCTTACTGCTTCAGTCAGATTTCCTCACTCTTCATAACCCACGTATCCTGCTGGTGATCAGATAAGTTTAGATACGCTGTATTTTTCCATAAATTCAGACATATCGACTCTGATCATTGCTTTTTCATCACCAAAATATATTTTTGCGATCAATTTTGCCAAAAATGTCTTCCCGACTCAAGTTGGGCCTAAGAAGAGAAATGATCCGATAGGTTTATCTTTTTCAATAACAGACAGTCTGTTTCTGGTTAGTGATTTAACTACAGCTTTCACTGCTTCTTCTTGACCAAGAATTCTATCGCTCAGTTCATTTTCTAGTCTCCTAAGTTTATCTATCTCAGATTCAGTTACTATTTTTGCAGGAATACCAGCTTTATCAGCTAATACTCATCATACATCATCTAGGGTAATAACTGGTCTAAGGTGGAGTGGGATATTTTTGCTTGTTCTGAGCTTATTGATATTTTTTTTCAACTCTTCTTCTTTTTCTTTGAGTTCAGCAGCTTTGAAATAATCTTGTTTCTCGATAGCAGCTTCTATCTTCGCTTCTATTTTTTTGATATCTTTTATCGCATCTTTATAGCTGTCATCATTTTCCAACTTTTGTGCAAGTGTTGATTTCTTAGCACATGCCTCATCAATAATATCCAATGCTTTATCAGGCAGATGTTTATTGAGCATATATCTTTTACTTAGTTTGATAGCTGAAGAGATGCTTTCATCAGCAATTTGTACTCCATGGAAATCTTCATATGTTTGTTTTAGTCACTGCATAATCGCTTCAGTTGTTTCTATATCTGGTTCATCAACGATTATCTCTTGAAATCTTCTTTTGAGTGCAGCATCTTTTTCGATATGTTTCTGGTACTCGTCATGAGTAGTTGCTCCGATAAGTTTTATTTTACCTCTTGCTAACAATGGTTTAATCATTTGTGCTGCATCATTGTTTTCTTGTCCACCAGCACCGATGATCGTGTGTAGTTCGTCAATAAATAAAATAATATTATTCATTGGATCTATAGCTTCATCAAGGATTGATTTCATCCTTGCTTCAAATTCTCCTCTATATTTTGTTCCAGCAACAACACTTCACATATCAAGCATCATAATCCTTTTGTCTTTGAGTTTTTCAGGCACATTCCCTTTAGCGATTCTTTGTGCTAATCCTTCCACGATAGCAGTTTTCCCTACACCAGCTTCACCAATAAGTAGTGGATTATTCTTATTTTTTCTTAGTAAGGTGTAGATCGCTTGATCTATCTCTTTTTCTCTTCCAATAATTGGATCAATAAATCCATCTTTATATTCCTTCGTAAGATCAGTACCAAAATATTCAACAGTCAGTTTTTTATCTTCCTTATCATCTTGTTTTCATCCTCATGGATTCATGCCATCTTTGTCAACGATTTCACTTTCTACAGCATCAAGCATCATGTTTATCTGTTGTACGTTGTCAATTTTTTCAATCTGCATAATTTTAATAGTATTAGGATCTAAATGTAACTTCCTAAACATTTTATGGAGAATCTCTAAAAATGCAAATAATCAAATCGTCTTTACAGCATTGTTTTGCAGTACCATATCGCAGTTGTCCTGTATGCTTTGTATGTCTATTTGTTGCTCTTTACAGTACTTGATAGTTTCACTGGACAAATCACAAAATGACACAAAAAATAGTGTTAAAAAGTCTAATTTTGATGTATCTGTGCTTACATATTGCAAAATTTTGGTTTCTACTTTTTTATTAAATGGAATATTTCTTCTTTCCTCGAACGAGATTCATTCCAAAATATCAGCATACATGTCTTCATAATATATCGCTAATGGCTCTACAGCATTACGTAATCATAATAGATTACATAATAATCCGAAGTGTTTTTGTTGTTGCATAAAAGCAAATATTCCCCAGAAAAGATTGTCGCCAGACACTGTTCTCTGATTATGTATTGTGGCTATATGTGTTGCGTGTTGGACGCAAGTGATTGCTTGGGTAGTAAACGTTTCTTGTCTTTTCATACGCTTGGTATTGCAAAGATAAATACAAAGCTACTGATACTTATTTTTCTTATCATTGCAATAGCACTTAATCTATTTTGGTGCTAATTTTATTATCCCTTATTGCAATATAGAAAGAAACTCCTATAACAATCTTGTTATATATTTTTATCCTAAATTTGCAACCCATATGTTAGATTTTTTGAGAAGATTGTTTCATCCACGTGTTACACCGATGAATACAATATATATCGACCGCAGTGCGATCATACACAATCTCAAAATGCTACAGAAGCTGCAACCTCAAGCGACTTTGTTTCCGGTCGTTAAGTCAAATGCCTATGGTCACTGACTTAAGCAGATGGTTAAAATTTTAGACAAAATAGATCTGCCATATATTGTAGTAGACTCATTTCCTGAGTATGCAATCGTCAAAAAATATAGCAAGAAAAATATTCTTTTATTGGGAGAAACACTCCCGGAAAATTATAGATTCTTTGACCCTAAAAAAGTAACATTTTGTGTCTATAATCTCAAAACACTAGAAAAACTTGGTCGTTGGGGAAAGTCACTAAAAGTCCATATTTTTGTTAATACCGGCATGTATAGAGAGTGAGCAAATATCCATACATTGTCTGATTATATACAATTGCTACAAAAATACCCAAACATACAAGTAGAGTGAATATTATCTCATTTTCATAGTGCAGATGACGTAGGTATACAATCTATGGATATACAGGTAGAGGCATTTAAGAAGGCATATTATACCTTTTTGGATGCCTGATTTACCCCTATATATAGATACATAGCAAATAGCGCTGGTGTATTGAAGATGGATGATGATTTTTTTAATGCGGCTAGACCGGGTATATCGATGTATGGTTACAACCCACTCCATCCAGATGATGAGTTTTATGATAAAGGCAAAAATCTTAAACCAGCAATGCGTATCACCACTAGAGTAGTAGCGCTACAAGAAGTGAGAGCGGGGCAGTGAGTTAGTTATGAGTACAAATGGCTTGCTCCTGACGCAACCACTATCGCAGTAGTCCCTTTTGGTTATGCAGAGTGATTGGCTATATCTATGTCCAATACTATCACATTGAGCTGGAAAGGGAAAAAAATACAACAAGTCTGACGTGTGACAATGAATCTCACCTGTGTTGATGTCGCTAATTATAGTGTGTCCCTGGGTGATGAACTAGAAGTGGTATCAAATAAGGTAAATGCACACAATAGTATCTATGCATTAGCTAAGGCTGCTAATACCATACCATACGAAATCCTCGTAAAGCTTGATCCGAAGATTAGAAGGGAAGTGGTGTAGTGATAAATGATGAGTTATGAATTATGAATGGTTGTGATATGTAAATATTTTTATCAACTATTGTTTTGTTCGACAAGTTTGTTTGCTTGTTTTTTCTGTTGATAATTGGTACAATATGATATAATGAGAAAGCTGTTGTAATTTTCGACAACAAATAGATACCAAAAGTTTACAGTTCCGATATGTCGGGGCTATAATTTTTTGATTTAGCCCAACCAAAACATCCCTCACAAAAATGCAAGATGATATAGCTGCCTTTATACACTAAAAATTTGCATTTTCTCTAAAGTGTTTGTATAATCAGGATATCTATTTATTTTGTATCTTTGATTATGCATATAACAAAGAGATTAATTTTGTCTATTATATTGGTATGTATAACCACATTTCTTGTAGGATGTACATTACTTCCTGAGCCATATACATTTGATGATGCATATGATGATTTTATGCAGGATAATATTGGTACACGATCACTATCATGAATGCAAGCACTGCCTATGGGCTCCTATAGAGATAATATAACGCATTTGAAGGTTGATCTAGATATGCCAGATATTAATGCAGCGCTAAATCGATCCTCATATACACAGTATCGTGATGATATACTCAAGATATTGGTTGGCAATGATAGTGATGATATATTATATAACTATACTGGTGATATACATATTCAGATACAGGGTGATGAGGATAATTTCATGTTTGATGGATCTGCGGATGTGTGAGTAGGCTTACAGATACAGGGATATAAGAACCAAGGTTTTGTGAGATTGGTTGATTTATTTCTGGATATATGATCCGAATCTTTCAGTGAATTTGGAGGGATAGTTGATTATATACAAGAATATTTAAACAATCGATATACATTCAGATATGAAGATGATATAATACAAGAATATTTGTCTGTAGTATGATGACTCATGTTGCAGCAAAAAATGTTGGTATTGCAGCAATATATCATTGATAATCAAATATTTTTTCCTGATGGCCCAATACAAACTTATGACGATACGCCAGCATATAAATTAGTTTTTGATGAAGAAAAAGTTACATGATTGGTAAATATGATACCAGACACTCTCCTAGACTTAAACATGTCTGTTATTTTGACAGAGCTGGGATATATATTGCCTATATTCGATATGATGCAAGATGTTTCGTATATATTTGACTATGCGTATCTACTAGTACCTGAACCGCATGATACACATCTGATAGTGCAGTATTTACTAGAGGATAAATATGGTTCTGGATCGATGCTTATTCAAATGGGATGATGATCGATAGATATCAATATGTTGTATGGTAGTGAGTATGACAATATACAGCTCCATCTGACAATAGATGATAAATGATTGTTTGTGTCTGTAGGCATGTATGAAGATGATCTTTTTGAGATTGATGCATATATCTCTGCAGTACCTGAGTTTGATAATGTATGAAAGGGGTTTGATATTGATATTCGTGTTGATGCTAGTGCTATGGATATAGAATGATCGATGAGTCATGATGATGCATCGATTACAATGAACGTCAAAACTCGTGAGTCAGTTGTGTCCTGATTGGATATAGAAAAGCCTGGAGAAGTAGTGGAGCTAGGAGAATTGATTGAGGATGTATTTGATCTATTGTTTTTTGGTCCAGTAGTTATGGAAGATTCATCTTTGCATGATGATCTGATTGATCCCTATATAGAACAACACAAGAGAGAGTTTGCACAATGCTTGACAGACAATGATATAATTATGTACGGAACAGACCGATGTCCATTCTGTCAATCACAGAAAAATATATTTGGTGATGCGTTTGAACAGGTAACATATATTGATTGTGACCAAAGTCGTATGCAATGTCAAAATGCTGGTATACAATGATTTCCTACGTGGATCACCGCAGATGGGCAACAGCTTCAGTGAAAAAAATCATTCAATGACTTAGCTAGTGTTAGTCCGTGTATATGGTTTTGAGATGATTCAGAAGAATATGATGTAGATGTAAACACTCAAACATCTTTTGATGATGATATGTGATTTGTAGAGTCGGATGGTCTAACTAATGAGGATGTGGAGCTTATGCAAGAGCTCTTGAATGCTTTAGAAATCAAAACAGATATAGATCAAGATGGGGAGTCTGCGCATACAGATAATGTGGATAGTCATCAAATACTCTTAGAGCTCCTAATGATGCGTGAACAGCGTCTGCAAGAGATGCAAGACTAGTTTTTGTCTATAGTATGTGTATCCTAGCCCAACCAAAACATCCCTCA
>SKIU01000040.1 GCA_007116275.1 candidate division SR1 bacterium
GCCAATCGGGGTTCGATTCCCCGTGGGACCGCCAAGCAAAACACGGGTGATTAGCTCAGTTGGCTAGAGCATCTGCCTTACAAGCAGGGGGTCATAGGTTCGAGTCCTATATCACCCACCACTTCTAAAAAAAAGCGAGCTTACAAGCTCTTTTTTTTTATTTTTCAAATTTTTTGTTTCGTTCACTATAGGAAAATATAGTCGCTAAGAAAATAAACAACAATAAATGAATAGATATATTGGCTAGATATAGGAGTCGTGATGGTTGCTGTAGTGCATAATCTATTCAATATGTTCTGGATAGAGTGGTCGTTAGTTTGGGAACCAACACAAGATCATACATTAAAAATGCTATAAGAAACAATACACTTGCAAAAAACACGTATACAACTACCTGTCACCATAACAACATAAGTAATTGAAGGCGACTTACTCCATGTATTCTCAACACACGAAATACTTTCTTATTTTGTTCGACAATAGAGAAAGTAATATAGATCAGAAATCATACTAATATCGCTACAATACTGTAATGTAATATCATAAAAAAGGTTCTTAGTCCACTAATTCTCTCTCTAACCATGTTGATATAATCAAAATTGGTAACAACATGATATTGGTTACTATAGATATCTAGAAGGTATTGCATATGTTCCTGATTATCAGCAACTACCGTAACCTTATAAGGATTTATTGTTCATCTTCATAGCCTTTCTACAACATCATATGCTACAGACTCAGGAATAACTAGACCAACTGGCAATATCCCACTCACCCTCTCTATTTTACCACTTAAACGCACACTACTTGTGGTATCTTGTAGAAAAATCGATTTACCGAAGTTAAAATCTAATGTAGCTAATGATAAAAACTCTTTGGGGATGGTCGGAAGAATTCACTCTTCTGCTATTTGTGTATTATACAAATTGAGCATAATTTCACTTATCGCCACCGGAATAGTATCCTCTTCAAATGTCCCAAAAAAATCATCACTAATAGCAAACAAAATCACGTCTGTCACTATACTTTCATTAGCGAGACTCACAGAAACCTGCACTGGCAATTCTATCGCAGATAGAATATATTTTTCCTGTATACTCTCGTTTTGTATAATAGGATCTCGAAAATTAGGATCGATTTCTCATTGATTGGTATTATTTATAAATCCTCATCTACGTGTAGGATCTTTAAAATCTATAGTATAGTCATATTCATAAATACCATTTTGTTGAAACAAAAATCATTCTATATTGTTGTATAAGGATCGTATTAAGGCGTAGGCAAGAAGTGATATAGCCAAAACTATAACAATAAGAATCGTTCTTGCACTATATTTTTTGGTATTGTTTCGTGTGAGTTCTTTTATCATTGTTTATGAGATGATAAAAAATGTAGCGATCATACATCCAATGATTTTTCTAACCCAAGAGCATCTATCAATAAGGCATCATGCGATGCGAGTACAACAAGATTATTTTGAGCATATTCTTGTATCAATCAACGGAGGGCCTTCTTCAAACCTTCATCTAAAGAATCGCCAGGTTCATCAAGCAATAACACATCAGGCTTATGCAAAAAAGATTTTACCAGTGAGACTCTTTCTTTTTCCCCACCACTAATTTCTTGTACCGACTTATGTAATAATTTTGAAAGCATAAATACATCGACAAGATGATTATATCGCTCTTTATCTGGGCTTCCTCCTCACACTAAAAAGGGTAACATAAGATTTTTTTGTACCGAACAGTCATCCAATAGTGTATGTTCTTGGAAAGAAAATCATATATGCTTGTTTCTATAACGTGCCAATTGATCGTGCATAAGATCATTAACAGCTATTCACTGGAAAACAACAGATCATTTTTGTGGCTTTATCAATCATCATATGATATGTAATAAGGTTGTTTTACCACTTCCAGAAATACCCCGTAAGGCCGTAATTCCAGAGACACCAAAATCGTAGCTTAAGGATTTATATAGCTTTTCTTGTTTTTGATAGGAAAATGATACAGACTGTAGACGAAGCATAGATGATAATAGATAAACATCGCATATATACTGAATATTTACTATATCACAAGTGATGACAGACATTTCATCTTGATATTTAGCAAATATTGTATACAGTACTAGCTATTGTTTGATAATATACATTGCTATTAGTATATAACAAACAATGAATATAATACAAATTAGTATTGCAAAGACACTACAAATCACTATCATGTTACCTGTTGTGCGGGTGTAACTCAATTGGCTAGAGTCACAGCCTTCCAAGCTGTTGGTTGCGCGTTCGAGTCGCGTCACCCGCTCCATTAAATCTCCTTGTGAGATTTTTTTTGTTTATATTCTTTTTGTATATCATCAATAATTCACAATAAGAGCATATAATATTTTTTAAACTCTCTAATAGATGGGCACGCATATATCTGATGATCCATTGCTCTAATATCGGTATTATAATTTTTCTGTTTTAAATACATTATTTGATCAATATTATTATCTTGCAGTTCTCAACTACGATACTTTGTGTATATTCGTTTAAATTCATCTGTCAACTTTCAGGTGGACGTATCAACATAGGGAATATTGTTGGCAGAAACCCTATCTTTCAATAATTTATACAACAAAAAATGATAAGGTCAGCCTATTTTTGCTACTTCATAAAAATAAGCTGGAACATCTTTATTGGAAACCGATAGTGTGCCTTCTCTTTGTTTTTGAACAATATATCGAAAAATCTGGGTCGCCATTCAAAAGATAGGTGAAAACAAAAACACTATATCGATCGCCTTTGAAGGCAGCATATATTCTGTTGTTTTGCTATCAGGTAACACATATTGTATTGTTTTGATATACAATCTGATTTTATTTTTATCTTCCTCTGGCAAACTGTTTACAAACTTCATAATTTTCTTGTTGATCTTTTTATTGCAATTATATAACTCACCGAGAGGTATATCCATAAATGGTCTGAGCACTGTTTCTGGGGGCAGTCATTGATGAGCTTTTTCGACTATATCATCAAAAAAATCCTTATCACTAAAATCATATATTTTCTCATCAAAGTAATGAGAATAACCTGCATCTTGTACAAACGAATCAATACATTTTTTGTAGTACCGTTTTGCCAAAGTCTGGTTGAGTCCAATGATATCATCTACTTTTGATAAATCTCAATCCTTCAGTATCTCAGATACCTTTGCATCATCTATAGAAAGCCCATCATACAAGAAAACACTACTATCTTTTTCTATTTTCTTTAACGCGCCTCCTTCTCGGGATGACGGTTTGAGCATTTCATGAAAAGGACATTTGCTATTATCCATACAAAAACATACATATAAATATATGTATATACTATAAATATAATCTTATCAATGTCAATAAAATGACAAATACAACGAAAAACACTTGCTATCAGAAAGCATTTTTATAGAATGATGTTCGCTGAAATATTGCATATGGGCCTATAGCTCAGTTGGTTAGAGCAGCGGGCTCATAACCTGTTGGTCGGTGGTTCGAGTCCACCTAGGCCCACCATTAAATCTTGCTTTAGCAAGGTTTTTTTTGTATAAAGAATATAATATAGTATTTTATCTCTTTTAGTGCTATGCAAGAAAATACTCTCACTATACACATTGCTAGGCCAATAACAGAAGCATTTTAGTTTACTACAAATCCTGCAAAAACCCATCTGCGAATAGATAGCATAACCGAAGAACAGGCGGATCTATTTCCACCTCGTATTGGCACATATTATCGCAATCGCGGTAAAAGTATAGAATGGAATATCTATCGTGTAGTAGCATATGAAGAAAATGCACTATTTACTCTTGCAGATAGTGACAACAATTATCATGTAGCATACAAATATACTACTATAGATGATACACATACGCAGCTTATCTATCAGGAGCGAATGGAGGATGGAATATTAACAACCCCTTTCAAAATACATACACTGGAGAAGCTAAAAAATATTGTGGAAAATATGTAGTTACTTGAAAAAAACTTTTGTAACTTTCTGATTATATCCGACCTTCTCTAGTCATGCATTGACTGCTATGAGTATACGGTCTTGTTCTTTGTACAATACTACCTTAGCTCGATGATTTGCTGGTTTAATAAAAACGATATCTGTTTTGACATAGACGAGCATATCTTTAGCATATTCTGGAAATAGTTTATGTATGACATTTTGGGCTATAGATCCTATTGCCTGCTTACCCAAAAACTTTTGGGATAGCGATTTTCTCATTATATCTTTTATATCACGCATATAACTATTGCACTATAGAGACAAAAAACTACAACAATAATGTCTAAATCTTTTATATTTACAAGCACAATGAAAAAAATCTTTGTTGCGATAGTTATGCTAGCTATATTGTGATTTAGCTGATTGTATGCACAAAATTCAGCTGGGATAGAGTGCTCAGCCGACCAACTCCGCAATGGACAGTGCAAATTTAATATCTACGATACTCTTGGTATCAAACAAAACTCGGCGGATGCTAGTTCCCCGTGACTATTATTTCAAGATATTGTACTCTCTATGACCTTTTTTATTGGGACACTCGTCACTATCGTTATCATTATCGCATGACTGATGTTTATTTGGTCTGGATTTAGTGGTGATACTGGATTGCAAGATAGAGCTAGAAAATGATTGATTGGTGGATTTGTGGGAATGTTATTGGTTATGAGTAGTTATGTCATCATTAGACTTGTACAGTTTCTGGTTCGTGGAGGGTAATATTGAATGAAATAGGCTTTTAGCAGTTAGCCTTTAGCAATTAGCTATTGGCAATATATATATACAATAGTAAAAAATATTTTGGCTAGAAGCTAATAGCCAATCGCTAGCAGCTTTACTCTATATAAGATTATTATGCATATCCATATTGTTTCGATATTTCCTGATGTATTTACAAGTTTTTTGCAGACATCACTTATTGCTAAAGCACAAGAGAAGGGATTGATCCAATTTTCTTGTATCAATCCAAGAGATTTTTGTCAGGACAAACACCAGCAAATCGATGATACAGTATATGGTGGTGGCGCCTGAATGTTAATCAAAGCAGAACCAATTATTGATGCAGTCAATAATATTATTAAACAAGCACAATGAAACAATCGAGCAATCGTTTTTCCTTCGCCGAGTAAGACTACTTTTGTACAAAAACATGCACATGTATTGGCAAAATATGATCATCTTATCTTTGTTTGTGGAAGATACGAAGGGATAGATCATCGTTGGGAACAATATTTTATGGACACATATCCTGATCAATTTTTTAAACTCTCACTCGGCCAATTTATTACCCTGGGTGGTGAAACTCCGAGTATGGTTATGATCGAAGCTATTAGTAGACTTGTGCCTGGTGTCATCAAAGAATCTGGGAGTCGAGAGGAGGAAAGTTATAGTATCAAGCATGGAGGAACCAATATCGAAGCACCAAACTATACGAAGCCTGAAACTGTCCATGGATATAGCGTGCCTGAAGTATTGTTGTCGGGAGATCAGAAGAAAATAGAAGAGTGGAGAAAAGAGGAAATGCAATAATTTTATATAGCATATATAGATGGTACAGCTTCTCTATTTTGGCAGACTAGATCAAGAAAAATGACGAGATGCAATCATCGCTATGATTGAGTATTTTTCTAATACAGAAACAAAGACTCTTCCTTTTGTGGTCCATATTTTTGGTAAATGATCATATGAAAAGAAAGTGTGTCAACTGGCAGAACAATTTCCTCAACATATCATCTACTATGGATTTCAACCACTTGAAAAAGTAAAAAAAACTGCTAAATCGTGTGATTATTGTCTCATGCCATCACTTTTTTTGGAGACATTTGGTCTGAGTGCGGTCAATGCCTTGGCACGATGACTTCCTGTCATATGATACCAACAATGAGGAATGACTCCTTTTGTTATAGATGACTACAACCTTTCATCGAACCCGGGATTGCCCGATGTCCAACTCGTCGCTATGACGAAGAAACTACTGACAAAATGAAGACATGGAGAGAGTAAAAAGTGTCAGAATATTGCTAAAGAATATAACAAACAACAGCGAATAAATAACTTTAACAAAATGCTCAATCCTTCACTCCATGAAGAATCAAAAAAAATACTTCTGGTGACTGATTTTATGAATAAACTTGGTGGTATAGAAACCTATGTCCATGATATTGCTACATTGTTACAAGAACAATGACATACTGTCCAAATCATTTGATCTTCAGGAGGAAAAACAAAATATTTGAGGATAGTTTCAATGTTCATTTCTCTTTGGAATATCTTTTTTGCATGGAAGTTGCACAAAAAAATAAAAGCCTTTGATCCTGATATCATCCGGTGTCATAGTGTTTTGAGACATATAGGATGGTTAGGGTTGCGTACAATAAATAAATCTCCTGCACAAAAGTGGATGATGTATCATGATCTCTGATATTTTCACCCCTTTCCACATCAAGTAACACAAGAAAAACAAATAGCTAGATCATTAGACTGGAAAGATTTTTCTGCATCGATACACAGCCCTATAGAGAAATTTTTCGTTTGGTGAAAACGATTGTTACTGAAAAAAATACAGAAACAACTTAGACAGTTTGACCAGCATCTTGTGCCGAGTGACTTTATGCAAGAGGCTGTTGTAAAAAATTACAACAACAAACCCACCACCTTA
>SKIU01000089.1 GCA_007116275.1 candidate division SR1 bacterium
AAAATCCCCCAGGAACTCCGTGTCTGGTTGCGTTATAGAAGTGAGAAATATTTTGGAAAATAATAACTACTAGTCATTACTAGAATAATATATACGTCATTTCGACTGTAGCGAAGCGAAATGGAGAAATCTTGGGGATTGAAAGTATTATAATCCCTAGATCTCTCCACTGCGGTCGAGATGACGGATTGGGGTGGAAAATGTTACAAAAACCCTTTCTTCACCAAAATCTCCTTCATCTGCTCGACACGATCCACTTTGTGGATATTGTTGCCACTTTCATAACCTTTATTCCACGGCTTGTTGGGCATGATAACAGGGATATCTTTGGCTATGATTTTTTCGCTATTGTGGATAGTATCTTCAAACATCAACTCCGATCATAGATAGTGACAAATATCTCACTTACATCTACTATTTTCATTGTAATGATTAGCTAAGATAATATCACTAAACATCTTGGGATAATGCGTTTCTATCCACTGAATAGTCGCCTCTTGTAATTCATCACCTCTAGCAGTGATGACATAGAGTTCGTGTCATTGATTTTTTAATCCACGCACAATAGCATCCATACCAGCGACAGGACTTATTGTACCATGATCCAAAATAACCTCATCAAACACTTGTTTAGATGCATCAAATGATATTTTTTGCTCTTTGATTTTGGGGATATTTTCTACATAATAATCAACGATTTCATCCCATGCTAAAGGGATTCACAAAAAAGTATTATTATGACGATCGAGCATAGATTTTATTAACTCTGCCAATACCTCATCGCAGTCAAATGTTATAATAGCCATCGTGTTTCTTGATTATAAACTAATAGTTTTGGTTCCTGTCCATCTATCATACCATGCCTTGTTGTCATCACTGAGCCAGATATGGACAAAGTTGATAGCAAGCATGATAAAGAGTAACAATCCTCCCAATCACGGATGAATCAAAATTCCCAGTATCGTGGGTACAAGAAGACTTCCCCATTTATAGAAAAATCTTTTTATCGCTAATTTTATGTCTAGTGGCGTTCCATCATCACTCACGACCTGTAGACCGATAGCTTGTTCGATCAGGTTTGGTTCTTGTGTCGTATGCGAACCGATGCTATAGACGATATAAGCAACCAGATAGATCACAAAGAGTAGTCCAAATACGATCCCAATATTGCTCGTAATAAATCCTAGCCCAAACATCAACCCTAACATATAAATAACGATCAATATACCTATCGGAGCTGCTATAAAGACGACACCGGCGATGATTGATCTTTTGATGTTGTGGATGATTTTCCCTTGATCATAATACAATGCCGGGATCACAAACAATGTCATCGTAGAAGCAACTGCCAATCCAAACATAATCGTATATGCTAGTCCAGCAAAAAACTCATCTTGTCTTGCGACAGAGCTCAGTCATAATACAGTCGTGATAGTTGTAAGCAAAATCGGTTGCAGTCTTGCTCTTCCTGTTTCGACAATCGCATCATAAGCAGACAATCATCTTTTACGATTGTTGTTCGCTCTATCAATAAAGACGATGGCATCATTGACCACGATACCAGTCAGTGCAATAAACCCGATACCAAACGACATACTATATGGATTGCCTGTCACCCAAAGTCCAATATTACTTCCCAACAACCCCATCACGATACTGTACATGATGATAAATGGTTGTAAGAAACTGTTAAATTGCAATATAAGTATCGCATAGATAAGCACAATCGCTATAACAAATGCAATCCCTGTCGCTTGGATAATATCAGCATTTTCCTGTGTTTCACCACCTTCCTGGAAACTAATCCCATCAGGATAGTTATAATTCCTGGCAAAGGTAGCAAACTGTGATTGTATAACATCAGGAGTGAGTCACTGATCAATATCTGATTCTACTCTCACGGTAATATTTCCATCTTCTCTTGCGATATTACTGATCGCACTTTCAAAATTGTAATCAGCAACAGTTCCGAGCATGATATTCCCAGCTCTTGTTGGTACGGCTATATTCATCACATCATCAGCACTTGCACCATCAAGGAAATCATCATACATCACTTTGATATCATAGCTATCATATCTTCCTCTAATACTTCCAGCTCATAAACCATTGAGTGTCAAAAACAATTCTCCCATTATTTCATTGGGCAATATACCCATAAGCGCAAGCTTCTGTTTATCTATAGTAAACACAAATTGTCATGGACTTTCACTACTAGAGTTAGTGACATTTCTGGATCCAGGGATAGACTGAAGATGATTTTCAAACTCTTGAGCTACCTCCATAAGTGTCCCAAATTTTTCGTTACTATCAGCGATAAGTTTAATTCACACCGCTTTTCCAGATGGTGGTCATCATGCTTGTACAGCGATAGATACCTGTAATCATTGAGCAGTTAGTAGAGCGAGTTTCTCGGTTATTTCAGTTTCTACATCAAAACTACTCCTTAGCTTTTCTTTGTCTCTCACAGTCTTTTTAAATAATTCTACTCATAGGGTAATAGTTTCATTATCGATAGTATACGAATACGTTTTCACTTCAGGGATTTGTGATATAGCATTGTCTATAGTGGACATATATTGCGTCATAGCATTGGTATCAGTTCCTTCTCTTGCACTGATGTCTACATTGATAAACGGACTATCACCACTGGGAAAAAACTCAAATCCCAGTCTTGGACTCAATACTATAAAACTTAAAATCAAAAGCCCAACAGGACCGAGTATTGCCATCAGTCTTGATTTTTTATTGTTCATAACTTTCCCAAGCCATACACTATATTTTTTTCCGATAGCATCCAAGATTTTTTCACGACGAGAAAATGTCTCTGCTGTTTTTTCTTCTTTTCATTCTCTTTCTACAGCTAAGAGTGTCAGTTCTTCATCATTGAGATACTCTTTTTCATCGTCTCTTGTCTCATATGTTTTACTCTTTTTACTTAGTTTATAGTAGAGCGCCGAATTGATTGTGAGTGATATAAATAATGCAGCCAATAGTGTCGTAAATATAGTTATAGGAATGTAGGCCAAGAATTTCCCTGTTACTCCAGGTAGACTTAATAGCGGCAGAAACACCACACAAGTCGTTGCAGTTCATGCAATAAGCGGTCGCCTATATTCTTTGACTGCCAATAATACAGCACTTTTGGGTTCAAATCATAATCTCATTTTCTCATAGGCTCATTCTATCACCACGATAGTCGTATCGATCGCGATACCAAAACAAATAATCAGACTAAAATTCGTCAAGAAATTGAGCGATAGTCCAAGTTGATTCAAGACCACAAAAGTGATCAAAAATGCAAGTGGTATCGTGATACTTGCAATAATTGATTCTTTGAATCCAACAAACAACAATATTGCTAGAAAGACCAAAATAAGTGTCTGCAGTCCATTGGTTGCTAAGCTGTCATAGTCATCCCTAATGAAATCAGCAATATCTTGTGTATATGCGACAGATAATCATTGATAGGCCTGTGTATCCAACAATTTTTCCAATGCATCTTTTGCCTTATCAGAGCTACCAAAAACACTTTCTCCTGCTTTTTTATTAAATGTCATTGTCACAAAATTGTAACCGCTAGATTGATAACTTCCCAATCTCGCAACACGATCATCTGTATAATGTCTTTGTACTTGTGCTAATGATCACAGTTCAACGACATCATTTTGTATGACTATTGGTGTTTTGAGTATGTCTTGTTCATCGATCCATTCTCACTGTATTCTAAAAGTATAGTTCAATGTATCAATACGATGATTTCCTAATGGTTGATTGCTATTATTCGCACGTATGGCAGTACTAATATCATTCATCGTTAATCATATTTGCTTCGCCTTATCTTGATCAATAATCACACGCACTTCATAATCAGAACCTCATTGGATATCTATACGAGAAACAAATCATCTATTTTCCAAATCTGTCTTGATAAGCTGTGCACGTTCTCTCAGGTATGCTTGGGTAAATATATCTGCATCTCCATATAAGAGTACATTAAACATTCTTTCATTATCTGTTGATATTTCTGTAACGACAGAATCTTCAGCATCAGAAGGAAGTTGAGTTTTATCTACAGCATCTTTGATATCTACAAGCGCCTTACTTGTATCTGCATCATTGTTTAACTCAATCGTAGTATTTGCTAAACCGATAGCGCTACTAGATGTGATTTTTTTGACACCATCAATACCTTCCAGAGACTGTTCTATTTTCTCCGTAATGAGCGTATCCATATCGACTGGATTAACGCCTGGATAGACCGTTGTCACTTGAATAATACCAAACTCTATCTCAGGACTCGACTCTTTGGGTATGATAAATGCAGAATAGAGTCATATTCCGATAAGTAAAATACTAAACAGTGCAGTAAATTTCCATCTTGCCACCCAAAACCCAAAAAATCATGATTCAAGTTTTTTGACAATATTTTGTGTTTTTTTTGTCATTGATGATTAGTAATCGTAAAATAGGTCATTGTGAAATCACTATAGTAGTTGTAGCAAGCTTTCAGCCATCACAATCGCTCTCGTATCCTGTATGCAAGCATATTTTCTCATTGTTTTGCAAAGCGAACAATACGATAATATTGATAGTTATATACTTACAGATACCTGATCATAAAACAAGTCTACATATGCTTTTCTCGATAATCTATCCATATAGCAGCATCGAGATGGAGAGGCGCTATGCCGTACTTTTCAGCAAGCTTTTGATAGTAATTGATAATAATACTATCGTTATCAATCGTATCAGGAAATTGTTTCCTATAAATAGCACGTAGACGTGAATCCAGCGGTATGACAATATCCATCGGATATGCTACAAAATCATTTATTACTATTCTGACTGCATAGCCATACATTTTGATTGCAAATGACATAGTTTTGTTATGAGGATCTTGTTTCATACCTTTGCTGATATCTATTCGGAGCGAATACATCGTATCCTGATACGCCAGCAATCACTCTTGCTTCCTAAGTGTCCTATATACAGGAGCAAATTTTTCCAATCTTTTGCGTTTATTGTTATATAGACGCTTATTATACCTGCTTGTCGTCAAAAATTGATATCGTCGATCTGTATTGTTGTTTTGTAGTATGTATAGCGTTTCTCGATCATTTACTATTTTTTCAGCAAATTCAGTCCACCACAAAGGTCATGATCCAGCAACCTGAAACCCAACCAGCGCACATTGTAAGACAAGAAAGATAAATAATTCGTCATCAGGATTTATTTTTTGAATATCTCTCCACGCTTTTTGCAGAACAAGAAATTGTGTATCACTATTTTCCATAGCGATGACATCTTTTATGGTTATTGTCTGTAGATAGTTTTCTAGTTGCATACAAGTTTTATATACAACAAAGGCTGACTTGCAAGTATTGATGTGTTTGTTATTGCAAATATCTGTCGACTTCGTACTATTAGTCACTGTATTTATATTGTATCGCGTTATGCACAAATATATTGTATCTATATTATTGACTACTTGATTGTTGATAGGAATAAGTCAGGCACGAATGTATCCTATCAAAACAGTAACACTCAATAACTGTGATCCATCACAAGAGCAGTGTGTTTTTGATTTACCACGCATTACTAATGCAGATTACGACGCATATAGAACCAATCCACTGTATCGTCGTATCTATACGGTATTGCGATGAGCAACTTATCCATGACAACGAGATGTATGAGCAGGAAGTCACAAAGGAGTCGATATAGCAACTATTCCTGAAACGCCAGTGTATGCAGTCCAAGAATGAAAAGTAATCCAAGCTTGATGGCAAGGAAATCGATGAAATGTTATCGTCATAGAGCATGATCATGAAGGTGGTAAGATATACAGCTCTTATGCACATGTATGAGATGTTTTTGTTCGTGTATGAGACTTTGTTGCTAAGGGACATATGATTGGCGAAGTGTGAGATACAGGAAATGCATCATGACCACATCTCCATCGACAGATGGATATCAATCAAAATGGTGTTTATCCTTTTCATTTCTATAACTGTCCAGGAAGTCTAACTGAGATAGTTAATAATGGGTCATGCAGAAATCAACTCGTAGCAAACACCCTCGATCCTATAGGATTTATCGAAGAACAAATCCAAAAAGCTCCTGAACCAAACATATCGCAAGGTTTATCTTTCCATGGATTTGTCGGTGGATATAGTCAAAAAGACGCATTACAACTATTCCATATTCGCCAAGTCGACATGTCTACATCTTTATCACAACCCATTCGAGTGCGTTTCAATGAACAAAAAGTATCAGTCTTCCCAACCAATCTTTCCTTTATTGGTTCACAGAGAACGCTTTATATTCGCTGAATCCAGCCAGGATTAACATTTATTTCGCTTATGCAGTGAGATACCATCATCCAACAAATCCCA
>SKIU01000086.1 GCA_007116275.1 candidate division SR1 bacterium
AGGCTAGGGGCGGGGATGAAGGTGTTATTTTTCATAATTCATTGTTGCTTGGAACTTGCATCTTGTAGCTTTGAACTAATCTCATATTCCTCATACATCTCCCAATAATCCATATCCCAGGTATCACTCATCTTGGAAAAATCAATCGTCGTCTCATAGGATTTATCTGCACCCAAAAATTCGTGCAATCTCTTGGTATCTTTGTAGACGGCTATGATGAGCAAACCAGTCGCCATAGGATCTAATGTCCCACTATGCCCAATCTTTGTTTTTCTAGGAAATTGTCTTTTGAGCCTACGAATGACATCATAACTCGTGATTCATCATGGTTTATCGACTGCTAAGAACATAGTAATTTCTAAATTTTATAAAGTTGCGTTGCTTAGCTTGTAACTTTTGTCTTGTAACTTTCAACTAGAGTTCTCCTTGCAAAAATCCAGGAATTGTCTATATTGATTGCACTTTTTATTTGTAGTATACAAACCAAGACACATATGGACCCCTTCTCGATACTATTATTTATTGTTCTTTTTATTTTATCAGGTTTTTTTTCCGGAAGTGAAATAGCGTTTATGTCTATTCCACACCACAAAATCCAGTCCCTTATCAAACAAAAACTCCCAGGAGCCAGAGAGCTCAAAAAACTGAGAGACGATACAGAAAAACTCTTGATCACTATTCTGATCGGAAATAATCTCGTCAATACTTTCACGGCATCCCTTGCAGCTAAAATAAGTATAGATATCGCTAAAAGTTCATGATTGGAACAAAGTTTAGCGATCTGAATTTCTACAGGTATTATTACATTACTTATTTTGATATTTGGAGAGATAACACCCAAGACATTTGCTACTCGTAATGCAGAGAGACTAGCACTTTCTATCTCCAAATTTTTTATTGTATTACAATATATCCTGTATCCAGCAGTGATAGCAATAGAACTCATTACCAAACTATTCAAAGGGAAAAATCCTACTCGTACCTATATTAGCGATGAAGAGATTGTATCATTTATTGAAATGGGAGAACAGTCATGAGTCTTTGAAAAAGGAGAGTATGAAAAGATAAAAAGTATGCTCAATTTTCACGATGTTACCGCACAAGAAGTGATGACACCAAGAATGAGTATCGAAGCTCTATCAGATGCTATTACAGTCGATGAAGCAATAAAAGAAGTACTTAATTTTTCTCATTCACGTATTCCGGTATATCATGAATCTATAGATACGGTTAAACATATTATATCATTGAGAGAATTGATGTACTTGCAACAACTCGGAAAATGAGAAGAGAAATTAACGAATGTATGTAGTAACGATATTATAAAAGTTCCCATCAGTAAACCAATTCATAAAATATTAGAGAATTTTAGAAATTCACGCCAACATATTGCTATTGTAATTGATGAGTATGGGTCTATGGCAGGGATCATTACTCTTGAAGATATTGTTGAAGAAGTATTTGGTGATATACAAGATGAAACAGACGTAGAGAAAGAAAGTATTGTTCAGAAGGATAACTATTGGATTGCACAACCATATATGATGTTTGATGATTTATTAGAATGTGTTTGATTAGATTTTGATGCTATACAAGTATCAGATGAGGCATACATAGGGGAGACGTTGAGTTATTTTATTATTGATTATCTTGAAAGATTCCCAAAAGCCAATGAAGTTATATCTTTACCATTGGTATTTCATGTAGAGGATTATGAAAAAACAAAAAACACAGCTAAACACCTTAATATACAAATCCTCGATGTCTCTGATGATGCTATCCAGGAATGTAAAGTCTGGTTTGATAAAGATTAATATATTATGTATTAGTTATGTATAAGCGTTGTATCGGTCTGGAGATCAGCTATATGTTTTTGTAAACTGATAATGAGTCACTTGAAGACTATAGCATGACAACGGTATTACGCAGAGTATTGATTGTTACAATAACACTGCTAGTACTATTGTATTTGATAGCACAATGATAGAAAATAATGCAATTACAAAAATTAAAGTGTCAAAACAGTGATATACATTAATATTAAAATAAGTCAATAAATACCTGTTTAGCTAAAATAATCCACATGTGAAAACAATAGATTAGGCTATTTTTTCTATAACAATAGCAAAGGATCAGAGAGACTGTTTCAGGCTTTGCGCAAGTCATCTAAATACCATAGCGTGACTGATGGTATTGCGAAGGCTATTGATGGCTATGATAATGCTATTGACCTTGTTGATGGTGCTATCTTCACGCGGATTTTCTATCGCTTGCATAGGTTGTAGTTTTTGTAAAGCTATCTCAAAATCTATACTCCCTTCCAAATATAGATCAATAGTATACATATATTCTTCCATATCTTGTGTAATATCCATATGTTCCAATCCTTGATTTTCAATATTTGCCAATAGATCAGCTATTGCTCAACTAATAACATGTGCTTTTTCGTTGTATAAAGGAGCTTGTGTATAACGGATTGATTCAACAGCCATAGGGGAGTGGTGATAAATATAAAGGTTAGAAACAGCTTATATATGTTTGTACAATAATGATTGTAATCAGACGCATATGTTTTCGCAAAAAAATAGCCACAAAATACGATAGTGATAACCAATACATATCAACTCATCATCAAAAACAACAAAAGTCTATACACAATATGTATTTTCTCTATTTGTATAGTCGAATCGAGGAGGATATGCTTGGTATTTTGTATTACTATGCTATGGTGTGTATAATAATGTTGTACAAAAAGATTTTTATTCTTTCTCTTACAACAATGGACAATACAACTCCTTCTATGAATCCACAAGGACTCAATGCTATCAAAGCATCTTTAACCAAGATCAACAAAATCTGTGATGCGCTGATCGCAGTTTTGGATAGATCACCAGAAATGGTTTCTCATTACACAGCAACATCTGCTGGTAAATTCGACGCTACTGATGATAATGAACTCAATGTCGATGTTATTATCAGAGGATTGAATGTTATGGATAAGCATCTGGATAATATCATTACCGCACTCAAAACACAAACATTGTACGAGAATAATTACAATCCAAACCAAAAAAATGCTGCATCACTCGTAGAAGCATTACAGTACAAACGAGATGTACTAGCATCCAAAAGAAGAGCAAGTGGGTTTTTAGATAGCACCTTTGCTTTTCGTTTCAACGAACTCACCAGCAAAATAGATGCTATCTACAACAAACTCCCTCTCTACACCCAAAAAGCAGCCTAAATTTCTCTCTCCAATAAAAAAAGTCTCCAATAAGGAGGCTTTTTTATTTATTGAATAAATGTATTTTATTTCTGACTCCATACCACTTTCTTTTCTCCTTTGATCATCTTAAACTCTTTGGCTGTTACTTCTATCTGATCGCCGATAGTAAAATACTTTTTCCAGTCAACGCCCTCAGGGACTTGGATAGCTTTCTTATGTAATAGTCACTCCACACCTTTGACGGTAACAAATATCCCATAATTATAGATAAGTTTCACATAGCCAGTATATTTCTCTCCAAGAGTAATATCTTTTATAGAAAATTTTTTATGTTGTCATCATGTCATCCCGACTGAAGTGGAGGGATTTCATTTTTTTTGAGATTTCTCCACTGCGTTCGCTTTGCTCACTGCGGTCGAAATGACAGCTTTTTTGTTTTTTTCTTCATTATCTAATACATTGATGTTTGGTACAAAGAGTAGTGATGTTCCAGATTTAGCTTGTTCTTTGATTTTCTCTTTGTCGCCGACTAAGATCATCAGTGGATCACCTTTCCCATCTTTGAGTGTTCCGTGATTATAAATCTTGATGCCACCCATATCTTTGAGGAAGTAGGCATCTGCATCAATATGCTTGATACTACGATACCATACAGCTTTGTGTTTGCGCATCTTCGTATCAAAAACAATCGCATCAGGTTGTTTCCCATTGATTGCATATTGATCAAAAAGGATCATATTTTCTTCAATAAAAGGATTTTGGAGATTAACTATTTCATCGTTTGCTACACCAAGTGCCTCAAATTCAGCTTTGGCAACAACCTTTTCCTGTGGTGAGTATTTTTTCTTATTCCAGGCATCCATAAGTTTTTCAAGTGAAGATCTTTCTTGCGCGTATCTTTGTCTGGATTGTTTGAGTATTTTATCTCTGAGTTCTATCGATCATGCAGGAGTATCCAGTGGCATCGTCTTCATGCTGAAGGGATCAGAACTTATACCATCGATCATAAGCTTAGTGTAGGCCGTAAACCTCGGCAATGAGATGATATCGTTTTCACTGACGAGTCCTTTAAATTGTGATGACATGATCGACGCGTCATCATGACCGAGCGTAAAGGATATGATAGTTCATATATTTCCAAAAATTGCATCTTTGATCTCAGGAAGAAGCTGACTGGTAAATTGGTTGGCAACAATCAGTGATAGTTTATATTTTCTCGCCTCTGAAAGTATCGTCGTAAATGATGTCGTTGCAAAGTTTTGGAATTCATCAATATACAGATAAAAATCTTTTCTTTGATTATATCCCGTATCAGCTCTCGACATAGCATCGATTTGAAACTTCGTCACCAACAATGATCCAATCATCGCAGCATTATCTTCACCGATTTGTCCTTTAGATAGATTGATGAGGATAATTTTCCCCTCATCCATTGCTTTTCTGAGGTTGAGTTTGCTATTTGGTTGCCCAAAAATATTTCTTACAATACTCGATGAAAGAAATTGTCCAATCTTATTGGTAATAGGTGCAATAGCTTCTTCTCTCTGTCTTGGTTGTCGCGTAAGAAATTCATTTTTCCAAAACTTGAGTACAAGTGGATCCTTGATATATCAGATAACTTCATCTCTAAATGCATCATCCACCAATATTCTCAAAATATGCATCAATGTCGCGTTAGGATATTCTACGACTGACAAGAGCACATTTCTCAGAATATATTCTAGTCTCGGTCATCGACTATGCGCAAATAATCTATAAAATGCCGATACTACTCACGAAACGATACGATTTTTTTCTTCTTCACTATCATACTGCAAGAGATTAAACCCTATAGGATACCCTGTATCAGCCACATCAAAAAGTACGACATCATTGATTCTTTCTGTGGGGATATGTTCTAAGACGGTCTCAACCAGATCGCCATGCGGATCAAGTAAGGCAAGTCCATTACCAGAGAGCATATCACTTTTTACCATATTGGAGATGAAGGTAGATTTACCAGTACCAGTTTTACCGACAATATATACATGCCTGAGTTTATCTTCTTTTCTTATTCAAAATTCTATTTTTTCTGCTCTATAGTCAGTTTTCCCCAAGATAGTTAAATCATCCAGATCGCTGTTATCAGGAGTAGAGAGATTAGTCGGGTAGGGGAGTTTTCTATACAGTGTATATTCCAATCATTTGCTATAGTTAGCTTTGGTTGGTATATGAAAGAAATTAACTGCTTGACTATAAGACACGGGAATAAGTTTGGAACGTGATTGTATTTTTACTTTTCCATCACTACTAAAAGGAGCAAATGCAGTCTTAACACTGCTTGCTATTTGTTTTGTGGATACAGTATCCGCATCATGGATCGCAAATCCAAGGGAGACAAACATAGTCGGATCATCATTTGGCTTCTCTTGTTTGCCAGTACCATAATCATCATCTTCGTCATCACGTCCAGATGATATATAGCCATATCATTTTTTCCCATATTTCCACAAAAAGGAAAAAATATTAAACTTCTTCTCAAAACGATAAGTAACCATAATATCTAAGGTCGTCGGTTTTGGAATATCAGCATACAGGGCAATAATATCCGTCATAGGATCCATATAACTCCCATCTTTGGTAAACGATTCTTTGCTTTTTACTTGTTTGGGGTTTTTGTAATAGATATGCTGTATCTGTGATGGAGTTGGGATAGGATCAATAAGCTCGAGGTCAGACGTAGGATAATTTGCGTAAAAAGTGTTTTGAAAATAATTACGAAAATCTTTGGGGACTTTGGCGTACATTTTGATAGATTGTTGGTTTCATCTGATGAGAAAAGTCATCTCTTTCCTTTTAAGAGAGACCATATTTTTGAGTATTGTATCTCGATGATTGACTCATTGTTCATTCTCTCTAAATGGTTTGATAAGAAAAAATTGGTCATCAGTATCTACCATAGATACTGTTGTATTTTCTGTATCCTCGCTATCGTCTTGTTTGTTACCATTGTTATCCATATAGAGCATATAGCGAGCAAACCTTTCTGCAGAGTCAAGAA
>SKIU01000078.1 GCA_007116275.1 candidate division SR1 bacterium
ATTCGAACCCACGGTACCGTTGCCGGTACAACTGCTTTCAAGGCAGCCGCATTCAACCACTCTGCCATCTCTCCCTGCACATTCGCAACACGAAAAAATCGCATTACTTTGGCAAATAATAGTGTTTTGCTATTGCATTGCAAGGCATAAATAAATACTATCTAAACGCTTTATTTACGCCTATTGTATCTTTATGGACGCATTATTAAAACATAAATATCCGTTACAGCTATGAGCTAACAATCCCATCTTAAGATTGCCAGCCGATCCTATAGAAGAGATAACTCCTGATATACGTCAATTTGCTTATGATTTAGTAGAATTGATGCGAATGTATGAAGGTGTATGACTCGCAGCTCCACAAGTATGACAGTCACTAAGAATCATAGCAACGACACAGTGGAAAAATAGTAAAAGGTGACAAAAGAACACGGGAGAGTTGGTGATGATAAATCCAGAAATTGTTGAGAAATCAGAACAGCTGACACTCTCCGATGAGGCTTGTTTATCTCTACCAGGTGAAACAGGAACGGTCAAAAGATACAAGAGTGTCACTGTATCGTATCTTGATCCAGAAGGCAAAAAACATCGCCAACAATTTCATGACTTCAATGCTACCGTAGTACAGCATGAGATAGACCATATAGATGGGGTATTGTTTATCGATAAACTTGCACCGAAAAAAACCAACAAATAATAGTCTAAACTTTCTAGAAAGTAAATATATTTTCTTACGGAAGGTGGTCTAGTAGTCTTCTATACTATCCGAAGGTACATAATAAGCATTTTTGATTTCTTCATGTGTCATATCCCACAATCCATCTAGTTACAATTTTCTTACTGGGGAACCTTCTTGAATCCCATTAAGTAACATAGTATGTCTTGGATTTAAATATTCCGTAAACACTACCACAGCAGCGTTAGGTTTTTTACTTATCAAATGCTCAGTTACGGAAACATGAACAAAAGAAGATCCAAGTGGTTCCTGGATCTTGGCGTCATCATAATATCAACCATTCCCTTTCTCATCCCAGATATCTATACTATTTTCTTTGTTTATACGATCGCCAAATTCAGGAGACATATCTCCTGCATCCATACGAGGATTCCAAATGAAAATAACTTTTTCTAAATTGTCGACATTCTCTTTTGCAGATAGAATCATATTATGGACAAAAACACTGATCTGCTCTTTGTATTCGTCTCATCCCTCAAACAAAGGGACAATAGTAGACAAAAGAGGGATGAGTTTCTGGGAATTTATATCTTTATTCAGTATAACACAAAATGGTTTTCCGCTTTCTCTATCAATCTCAGCAATTTGTTTCAGATGTCACAATATTTGACTTCTTTCTTCAAGTTTTGTATTTGGAGTAGTGAGAATAGATTTAAGATCTTCGTTAGTGAGTTCTCAATCTTTGTTTTTTCTGTTGCTATCTGTATCATTAGGAAGGTTTACCATAATAGAAAATAGTATATAAATATATTATATATGCTTATATATAATTGATATAGAATGTCAACAAACAAAAAAAGACTCATTGCTGAGTCTTGTTGACGGAACAGGATTTTTTTTCTCTTGGTTCTATGCTAGAGCATAAGGCACCCGCGGGATTCGAACCCGCGAACCAAGGTTTTGCAGACCCGTCTATTAGACCACTCTAGCAGGGTGCCATAACTCCGACTATATATTTTCTTTTGCAAAAAGCAATAAATATACAGGTAGATTTTAAATCAAAACACAATATTATTTATATGAAACTCCTCGTATGAGGTCTTTTTTTTATTACTCCAAAGACTTTTTCACTCTATTCATAATAGCATAAGCAACTCCATTTTCTTCAGGCAATGATTCGATATATATATGGAGTATACCATCTTTGTCTGCTTGATAATAAAGGTCATATAGTTTTTGCGCACATTCAAGAAGATTTGCATGTGATCCTCGGCGATAAATACGACAGTTGGACTGTGCAATTTCGCATTGATGCTTTGATATTCGTTCATCTGTAACAATCAAGCCTCTCTTAGCTGAATTTATTGGAAGTAGCGATCCAGGTTCTAGCAAATGAATTTGTGCTTTGGGCGCATAGTGTTTATATTTAATTCCAGGAGATATATTGTTTTTCTCATTACTATAAATAACGGGGACATCCTTACCTATTGCAAGATGAATGTCTGTGGGAGTTATAAATCCTGGTCTATGAATAATGACACTATCTCATTGTACCTGGACAACAGTAGATTCTATTCAAACAGCGCAACGTCCTCCATCTACAACAGCGACGCTATCACCAAAGTTTTGTTCTACCATAGTAATATTGGTGGGGCTTGGTTTACCAGAAATATTTGCACTTGGTGCTGCGAGCGCAAGTCATGAGTCTTGTAGTATCTTTAGAGCAATAGGATGTTGAGGGATTCTTATTGCTACTAATGTGCTTCCAGCGGTAACAGTATCGGATATCGTATTTTTTTTATGTAATAGTATAGTAAATGGTCACGGCATAAATTTTTCTATAAGAGTTTTTTCAAGATCTGACTGTATTTTGGCATATGTATTGATGTCTTTTTTGTGTCAGACATGTACTATCAAAGGATTGTCTTGTGGTCTATTTTTTGTAATAAAAATATTTTTTATAGCACTTATATTAGTCGCATCTGCAGCCAGTCCATATACTGTTTCTGTCGGAATGACAACAATATTTCATTGTTCTAATTCCTTGATTGCTTCTGTGATTTTCATATGCTCTGTGAAATAATAGCTAAATACCAATAACTTTTTATACACATAATTATTTATGATACAAACACAAGCAACAGTTGTGGATATTGAATATTCACCCAATAAAGAAGTAGCATTTATATATTTTAAGCCAGAGCAATCATTCTCATTTCAAGAAGGACAGTTTATTTTCTTAGAAAGAATCTGATTTGCATATCCTGATGGGAAAGCTATGAAAAATGCCTATAGTATTGGCACAACCAATAAACTTTTACAAGAAAAATGAATTATCGGAACAATCGTCAAAAAATCAACGGAATGAGGTATGTCAGAGTATCTAACAAAAAAAATAGCCATAGGGGACACTATTAACATGACAGGACCACTAGGACATTTTATAGATAATAAGATAAGTCATAATTATGTATTTATGTCTATAGGAAGTGGAATTACACCAGTGTTTGCCTTATACAATAAGTTACTAGAAGAGAAAAAATTTGATCATATAGTAAATGTGTTTGGTGAAAGATATAAAGAAAATCTCTTGTCCTCAGTGGTTGATGCATACAACAACAATAGTGAAACTATACAACAATTTCTCTATCTATCTCAAGAAAAAGATCTCCCTGATTGACGAGAGTCATGATATATCCAGCAAGCGCTTGATATCATATTCGATATATTTGCAAAAGAAAAATTTCAAGTATTTCTTTGTGGAAAGCCAGTAATGGTTGATGATGTAGTGGCTATACTAACCGATAGATGAGTAGAAAAAGACTATATTCATTTCGAAAAATATTAGTATTATTCTGTAGGTATTTGTATCCTTACAACCTCGGGTTTAGTATTTCTTGTCGATCAAGGAATGTTTGGATCTTTCATGCTTCACCAGCTTTCTTGTCTTATTTTGAGTATCTGCGTTTTTACTATCTCTTGTTGAAATGATATGCTTGTGCGAGTTTGCATTGCCTGTCTGAGAAAATATCCACGAGTAGAAGCGAGACTGACAAAATACAGATACATAAATACAAAAAATAATAGTGCGACTAAGAGTCACCCTACCTTTATCAGGTCTCGTAAGTGATCATGTTTTTGCATTTTTTGCAAAAAAGAAGCGTAGTGTTGTCCAAACTTCTCTCTCGGATTGAATGCAAAAGTATTCATAGAGATAACATAAGCGTTAAATGTGAAAGAGTTTAAGCGGGGAAGCGTTTGTCATTTTACTTCTTTACCCTTTGAAACTTTACTTTTTTTCAATAATTCTCAAAACCGCACTTCTTGCGGCTCTATTTTGTTGTACCTCTTGCCACGAAGGCTTGATAGCTTTTTTGTGTATAGCAATATAATTCTCAGATGCTACCTTATTTTTAAATGATTGTTTGACAAGTCTATCTTCGATGCTATGATAGCTCATAATAGCACATCTTCCTCAGGGATTAAGAACGTCATCAAAGCTTTGCAAAAAGTCTTCTAGTTGCTTGAGCTCTTGATTCACTGCAATCCTAATCGCTTGAAAGATGACTGTCGATGCTTTTTTCCCCAATCCACACAGACCCAAGATGGTTCTTAGCTCACCGGTGGTTTGTATACTATGCTGTTTTCTCTCTTTGGCAATAGTTTGCGCTAATTCATTAGCTTTATCAGGAGCAAAGTCAGCATAACGCTGAAAAATAGCACTGAGTTTATCGATAGATTCATTATGTATAATCTGATCAGCAGTTAGGTCTTGTGACATATCAAATCTCATATCCAGCGGCGCATCTTCATGGACGGAAAACCCACGTGAGCCATCTTTAAAATGATCCATATTGACACCGATATCCAAGAGAATATAATCTACTCATTGTATTCATGTACTTTTACATAAGGACATAATATCAGCGTAACTTCCATGCCATATGGCAATATTGCTGTCTGGTCATAACCTTTCTTGTGCTTTGCTAATCATCGCTTGATCTCTATCTATCCCAAAGATTTTCGCCTGCGGAAATTGCTCAGCAATAGCCATACTATGTCATCCATGACCAAATGTTCCATCGATAATAACTTTCGCATCACTGGGTATAGATTCAAGAGTTTCTTTGAGAAGGACGGGTTGGTGGTACATACTAACAAATACGAAATAATTATAAAATAGTATAGGGATATAGACCATTTTTTCTAGTACAGAAAAACCCAAGATTTTTCCTTGGGTTTCTTGTTCTCTATTTTCTGATCTTATTTATCCAGTAATGATTGGACAAGCTGTTCTAGTTCACTAATTCTTTGGTCTTGTTCCTGTACTTTCTCACCCAACGCTTGCAAAGCGACAAACATAACACCATCTATTTCTTGTGTCGAGAGTGTTAGATCTTTGTTTCCATGAGCAAAGATTTCGTTAAAGTCTTGTGCCATAGGTCCATAGTGGAGAATTTGTTCAGGGTCTCATTTATAATTCCAGGCAAAGAGTGGTAGTTGCATGAAACGACCTAGTATATCTTTTTTATCTATTGTAGTGATGTTTTCTTTTGCATCTCTATCAGATATGGATCCCCAAGAAGATGCGCCAGGAGCTAAGGATACTCACATAGATGCATTTGAGCTGAATAAATTGTATCATCCACTTGCACGCATAACTACTTGTCCTGGACTAGTGCTAGAGGTTGTTGTAGAACCATCTCACCAAACAAATGTATTTTCATGTGATGCAGATGTATCTTGTCCTCAAGCAATACTATAATTTGCCGAAGTAGTGTTGTTGCTTCAGCCGATCACAGTTGCAGCAAAACCAATACTTGAATTATTTATTCCTCCAAGTATACTTGCATATTCTCCATTTGCGATATTATTTTCTCCCCCTCAGACAAATGCATAGGAATCTCTCGTTTCATTACCACTTCAACCTACAATAGCTGCCCCAACTCATAGTGTTATATTATTTATTCCTCCAGCTATACTAGAGTGCATTGCAAGTCAATGATTGTTGTCACCTCATCATACAAATATATAGCTAGTAGTAGCTAGATTATTACGTCATCAAACAATAACACTACTTTCTCACAATGAAGTGTAGTTGTTGATTCATCATCCTATAAAAGAACTGTCTCCAGTGATGTCGTTATTTAGTCCACCTACTATAACAGAGTCAGTCCCACTTAAGTTATTTTGCCTTCATCACAGTAAAGAAGACCAACTTCATGCAAGAAAGTTGTCAAATCATCCTACCAAGACAGATTGGTTTCCATTTAGCTGATTATTCATCCCTCATAAGATCGATGATTCTCAGTGATGCATAATATTTCATTCTCCACCTCGTATTGATGAACTAATACCATCTAATGCGTTTTCATATCATCATAGTATCGAAGATGTCGGACCATATAATCTATGGCTTCATCCTCCCAATATACTAGACATAGTTCAGGTTAATATATGTTCTGTTC
>SKIU01000008.1 GCA_007116275.1 candidate division SR1 bacterium
ATTCTTTCTTTAGCAACAAACTGTAATAAGAAAAAATTCTTTTTGAGTCCAAGCCGTGTTGCTCCATCAAAATCGAAGGTCTTTATTTTGTTATAAGTTTCAACGTTTCAATATTTCAGCGTTGCAGCGTTGTGACATTGTGACGTTGTGACAAGGGATTTGTTGTGTAATTTCTCATTCACCACATTCACAAACCTCACTGCTCTAATGATCCTGAGAGCATCTTCGTTAAATCTATCGTCAGGATTGCCAACGGCTTTGAGTTTTCTGTTTATAAGGTCCTGGATTCATTCATAGGGATCGATGATAAATTGTAGCGATTGTCATCCTGAGCGTAGCGAAGCCTGCCTGTCCGGTAGGCAGGGATCTTGTTTTTTATTTCCTGGATTCTTCGCTTCATTTCATTTCGCTCAGAATGACGGTACTACAAATCACTCCTTAATAAAATCACTATAGGCAATAAATGCATGTGCGTCAAAAACACCATCTACCCAAAACTGAGCAATAAGTTCATGTTTTTGTACTATAATGATATTCTCTGATGCGATATAAGTAATTCATTCGTTCTTGAGTTGTTTGAGTAACAATTCGTCACTATAATCTCTCTGTTCTTTGTCCGCAAGTGACTTATCCAATAGAGGAGTAGTAGCAGTAGAAAAATAATACAAGCAATTGATCGTGAAATCTCTCCTCTTCGCATCATCGAGGATGTTTTTTGACCACTGGATTTCTCCCGGATGGCGATAGTCATCATATCATCATTCCGTACGCAAAGGAGTGATTTCATACTGGACTCATGACATTTTTTTATCTTTTGGAATTAAGGTCATCGTCCCAAATTTCTCGGTCATGAAATGAGAAAGGTCCTTTTTGTCGATAGCATTGTAGATACTTGTAGGTTCACCAGCCATAGTTAGGTCGATATCCTGTGGATTTTCAGTAAGTCCCAAAAGCACATCCCTCACACATCCACCTACTAAGAAAAAATCTTCTCTTCCGAGCTTAGGAGAGAGGTATTTGGTATGATTATGGAGTAGAGATACAGCAGAAAATGACAGCATACATATAATGATAATAAACACTAAGAATATAGCAAAAAGCCCAAAAAATACAAGCTATTCTATTTATTTGACAAAATATAAAATATGAATATAATTGAGATAGTTTATTTGCCAAACGATAAACAATGATAAATAATATAGCTAGTTGATCTCATCGAAGAAAATATTTTCCATGAACAAAAAATACCATAAAGGCCCTCGCGATTTGCTTAGGTATGATAACAGCGCAATCATGATTGGCACAAGATGCTACTAATGCTGATATAGTATCTGATAGCGTAGAGACGGTGGATGAAACCCAGACCAAAAAAGATATCCTATATGCTTTTTGTAGCGATATTATACATAAGTATGGCAAAGAAAAAGCATTGGAATTGATAAGGTATTATATGATCCAAGAAATAAATGCTATTAGAAAAGGTCACTGACTCAATCCACTAAAAATCGATTCTACTTTAGAGAAAGTAGCGCAAGATTATGCAGTATATATGGCAAAAAATAATCATTATAGTCATAATGATATCCAATGACGTGATGTTTCGTATAGATTAAAAGAAGCAGGATATACTGGTTCGCGAAGATGAGAAAATCTCTCTCCATCAAATACGCCATCATGAGCAATAGGAAGTGAAGAATACAAACAGGGTTGGATGTGATCTACATGACATAGGGAAGTGATTTTGCGTAGTGATGTTAATAGCTTGTGATTGTGATATGCACACAGATCAGGAGAAACATCTATCGATGAAGATAATTATTTTGTATTAATTGTAGGAAAAAAGTAGCATACCTATTCAATAGGTTGCTACACTTTTCTAGTTCTAAGTTGCTTATATAATATTATATTATTTGAGTATTGTATTTCATATTTGTACTATCTTACCACTGTTTTTGTCTTGGAGATTAAAAGAGATTAGCTGCCTTCCATCTGTTGTAGTATTTTTGCTAATATCTACTCACAGTCATTGAAGCATCGTATAATACGTATTTTCATAGTTGTTTGGGTTTTGTTTAACATAGGTTGATCGCTTATCAAACATGGCTGTTGCGACTCAGGTTCTTAGTTCAAAATTATTGTTTATCTGTGACTCAAGGTATTGTAGATTATGTAATTCTGCTCATACATTATTTGCGTATGTCTCAGCACTAGTATTTTTGTTCATAGATTTAAATAACGTTAGTCCATCAGCAAATGATATATTATCTTTGAGTTTGATTTCTCTTGTAATATTTTCTCAGTCAGGTCTAGTATAGTCAAAATATTCATCATATTTACCATTGATAATATCTGCATAATTGAGCACAATATTCATTCTATAGTCTCCAGATGATCTTGGAGTGAGGGTTTCTGGTGCTTTAGTTCCTCATTCTTTGGTAAATTCTCTATTGATAGATACATTTGGTTCCTCTCGGTTGTTTCATGTATTGATCATAAAATCAGCTGACAGTCAGAAGTCGCTTACTAGACGTGTTGCAGGAGTTGATCAATTAATATATCATAGCTGCCTTCTACCGTTTATAGTTCATTCATTTTTTATATGATCAGGGTACTCTATACTAAATCATATACTATTAACACTGATATTTTGGATATAATGATCCAGGTATGTTACTATGTCTTCTGTTTGTTTTTCCAAGTTGTTCGTAAGTTTAACACGTCAAAGTGTGTGTTCATGCCCTTGGTTTTCTACAGTATTAAATGCAAATGTTGTCGATCATATTTTTGTTTTATTATCTCATTTCGTTGTGGATCATTGTAACAATATATTTTTATCTTCTGGTGATATAAAAGAAAGTTTTGCCATAGCTCTTGTTTTGGCAAATGCAACATTCCAGGAGTCTTTGTCAGGAAAGTTATCTGAGTTAAACTCAGGAAATATAGCAATCAGGTTTTCCTGTATACTCGGATTACATCATTCTAAAAGTTCGTTTCTGAGGTCATTATATTTTTGTCCAATGAATTTCGGGTTTCTGACTGGCGTACCATCAGATTGTCCAAATACTTCTAGATTAAAAGTTCCCTGCTCAGATTTAACAAGTTGTACAAGAGTAAGAATATGATTTTTTTCTTCTTGTGGTACCTCAAAAATCTTTCCTATAACATGCTCTTGTTCTTTATTGTACTCAGGTATCTCAGCTGGTGTTTTGACTATTGTTTCTGTACGCAAGGCATTATTAAGATAATCAGCCTTATGGTTAGTCATAAACCTAGGTATATCAATAAGGTTTTGCTGTGTTTTATCTTTATCAAATTGTGTTTTGTTATAATTAAATAGCTTGCTTTCTAGTACAGTAGTATTGAGTGCACTAAAGTCTAATCCTTCTGCTCTTTGGTTCATATGACCAAAATTGTTTGCTAAATAATTGATGATATTGTTCTTGTGTTGGTCATATTCTTCCGGTGTATATGCATCAGAGAAACTAATATCATTTTTTATGGTTTCATATGATTCTTTGATGGCATCAGGAATTCATTCTCAATCTTCTTTTTTCAGTTTATCGACGATAGCCTGATCTGTTCCTTCGTTGTCTGATAAAAATTTATTGATGTCTTGAATTGCATTCAATTCATCTGGATTGAGATTTTTTTGTTCAATTTGTTCATGATTGGCTAATAATTCTGGCATAGTATTAGGTAAGTAGTTAAAATAAAATTATAATGTATCTATAAGAGATTCCATGGCTGCAAGGTCTTTTGCATCTTCCAACTTTTCTTGTTGTTCACGTTTGCGTAGTTTTTCCATATGTTGTTCTGCTTTTTCTAATGACGACTTGCCTTGTGTATTGTTGTATTCTCTTGCTGCTTGTGCAAATTGCAATACATCATGATAGATAACTAACAGGGTTGCCGTATTTGGTTCTTGTTTTTTTATTTTTGCGAGCAATGATGCAAAAATAGGGTCACTATCTTTAAGTTCTGTTAGAAGAGATGTGATCTTTTCTAATTGTTTTTCGATAGGGAGTGATGAAAATGTCTGTAAGAGTTTTTTGATATCCATGTCTATCCTTATAGTATATAAACAATCATAGTATACAGACAACACTCTAAAAAGTCAAAAAATAGACAATAATTTGCAATATATACACAAATATATAAGAAAAGAGTGGTTATTTATATATATTTCCCTTTTCTATGCATAAAAAAGATTTTATACTAAAAGTGTTGGAGGTAGTCGAATCATCACGAGATATGGCTTCATGACTAAAAATATTAGTAGAAAATAACGCATTGGATGATAAGACTGTTGATACACTGGTGTGAGTATTTCGTGAAGCTGCTACTAATACGGAAAATATGCAGACAAAACAAGCATTACAAAAATGAGCTACACTTATCCAGGATATCCACCAAAAAGAAGCCATTGACCACGAAAAAGATCTAGAAGATCTTGCAGAACTAGAAGATATGTTCAAAAATATCTAATAACAAAAAACAATAGCGAAAGCTATTGTTTTTTCTGGGTTTGCAGGGATTCGAACCCTGGACCAAAAGATTAAGAGTCTTCTGCTCTACCGACTGAGCTACAAACCCACGTGATGGGAATACATATCATGAGTATCCAACACTGACCCCTACCTACGGTAGGCAGGCCTGCCTACCGTAGGTAGGTACAAACTCACTGATATAACAGCGTCCATACTACATATTTGTTGGTGGATTGCAAGAAAAATATCAACTATACCTAGATGCTCTTGCAAAATTATTATTTACCATTACATATATAGTACATACTTTTATTTTTTATATTATTATACATGCATTGTTCTCGATGTAACAAATCTACAGGTCTTTTACTTCTTCGCTTGCTTTTGGGAGGGATTTTTCTTTACCATGGTATCACCAAAATACCTATGGCAGATCAAGCAGTATGATTTATTGGTGGAGCATTCCATGACATCTGACTTACCTTTTTGTCAATGAATGTATGGTTCTGGTTGTTGGTGGTAGGAGAGATCGCAATTGGAGTTCTATTTGTATTAGGAATATTTACCCGTGTCGCCGCAGTCATAGCCGTAGTTATCATGCTTGGTGCTATACATACGAAGGGACGAGGAGAAGCATGGTTTGTTGATAAAGATTTTATCATTCTTATATTGGCAATTGTTGTAGCTCTTGTTGGTAATGGTACATATTCACTACAGAAACGATGTTGTTCTGTCTGTAACGGATCTTGTGCTAGCGCAGAGAAAAAATAAATATTATTCCAAAAGTATACTAACCCTGACTTGTCAGGGTTTTTCTTTAAAGCAGATTGCAATTCTTTGAAATATAGATACTATCACAAAGTAATCAGCTAACAGCTAAAAGCTAGTAGCCCTGCCTGCGACAGGCAGGTAAAAGCTTTATTCCAAAATATAATACTACATGCAATTTCTTGATGAAGTAACTATACGCGTCCATTCTGGTAAAGGATGAAACGGTATAGTAGCCTGAAGACACGAAGCTGGAGTTCCCTATGGTTGACCATCAGGATGAAATGGATGAAAATGATGATCGGTTATCTTACAAGCAGTCCAAGATGACAATACGTTACTGTATTATAAATATCATAGAGAGTTTAAAGCAAACGCTGGGGAACCAGGAAGATCCAAAGATCAGTACGGTGCAGACGCGGATGATCTCATTTTGTCCGTCCCTGTCGGTACAGTGGTGAGAGACAAACAAAAATGACATATTTTGCATCATTTTACTAAAGTAGGAGAAAAACGAACCATAGTCCCGTGATGAGCTGGTGGTCGAGGAAATATGCAGTTTAAAGATGCAGTAAATCAGTATCCAGAATTTGCCCTTTTGGGTGAACCGTCACAATATAAGGAGGTAACTTTAGAGTTACAGCTTTTCGCCGATGTTGCATTGATAGGAACACCGAGTGTTGGGAAATCCAGCCTAATTAATACCATATCAAATACCAAAGCAAAAGTAGCTGAATATTCATTTACGACGCTTATCCCTCACTTGTGATCGGTACAAGTAGATGATGAAAA
>SKIU01000114.1 GCA_007116275.1 candidate division SR1 bacterium
CTTGTGTATTTTGTGGCTATTGGTTTGCAGAGGGCGACTAAAGATAGATCGATAGATCCAGTTATGTGAAAATACCTTGTATAATTATTTATTATTTACTTACTATTATGATTAGTAGCAACGACGTTCCATCATTTAAAAAGAGTGGTTTTGATGGACCCAAATATATCAGAACACAAACGCAGGCTATCGAAGATAGACTTGCCCAATTTTCTGGAAAGATGTACTTGGAGATAGGTGGTAAATTTTTGCATGATCCACATGCTGCGAGAGTATTGCCTGGGTTTGATCCAGCGAGTAAGAGAGATATTTTTGCTGCATTTTCAGAAGTTGCTGAAGTACTGTTTTGTATCAATGTTTATGATATCATTGATAATAGACAACTTGATAGTAATGGTACTGATTATATAGATGTTGTTTGGCAGATGATTGTTGCTATTGAGGAACAGACTGGCATGAAACCTCATGTAGTGATGAATAATATGGATCCATATAGTAGTCCTGATGAAGTGCTTACGTTTCAACAAAATCTTCAAAGAAAACAGTATAAAGTATGGGAGAGATATCTTATAGAGGGGTATCCTGATGATGTTGATCTTGTTTTGAGTGAGGATGGTTTTGGACAAGATGACCATATTCCACTAACTAAAGAGCTTATTTTGGTTACTGGTTCTGCTTCCAATAGTGGTAAATTATCTACTTGTTTGGGGCAGATTTATCAAGATGAGATGATAGGTATCGAGTCTGGTTATGCGAAGTATGAAACATTTCCTGTATGGAATTTGCCAATAGAACATCCTGTCAATATTGCTTATGAAGCAGCGACGGCTGATATTGGTGATTACAATATGATGGATAGTTATCATGCTGAAGCATATGATTTGGATGCAGTTAATTATAATAGAGATATCGATGCTTTTGTATTGTTAGAAAAACTTGCTGAGGAATTTGTATCTTCTACTAATGCTATCAGACAGTATAAATCTCCTACTGATATGGGTATCAACAAAGTATTGTCTGGAGTGACTGATGATAAAAAAATATGTCAGACTGCTCTGGAAGAAATTACCAGAAGAAAAGAGTGGTATACTGATATATGATTGGATAATGCAGCTAAAAAATGTGATGATTTACTAAAAAATGCAAAAGACTACATTAATAATAAATATTCTGTATAGTTTATATTATGGATCATTTTTAGATTTTAGTTAGTTGTTCTAAATAATATATCAAAATTTGACAAATATTGCAAATGTCAATACACTATAGTTGTTCTTTATATGTTTATGAAATATTATGACTTGAATATTATCTAACTTGCAGGTGTTCTTTTCATTACATCCTTTTTCTGAATTAGCGGCTGTAGTTGTTGTAGTTGTTGCTATTACTGCTTTTATGAGATATATTAAACAGCCTTTGATTATAGGATATATTCTTGCTGGTTTATTACTTAGTCCAAATATTCTTAACCTTATCCAACATACGGAAAGTGTCCAGATGTTTGCTCATATTGGAGTAGCTTTGCTATTGTTTATGGTGTGATTATGATTGAATCCTGCTGTAGTTAAGGATATGGGAAAGGCATCTCTTGTTGTATGAGTATGACAAGTGACGTTTACGACTGTTATCGGTATAGGTATAGCATTGTTATTAGGATTTGATATCGTTACAAGTATTTATATTGCGATAGCGTTAGCTTTTAGTAGTACTATTATTATTGTCAAACTTCTCAGTGATAAAGGAGTATTAGATGAATTATATGGTAAAATATCTATTGGTATGCTGATTGTACAGGATATCATTGCTATGGTTATTCTGATGGTATTGGCATCACTTCCTGTAGATGGTGTAGTTGCTAATTGGTGAGCATTTTCTGGTATTTTACTTGGGAAGATGGTTTGAGTTGGTATTGTGGTCTATCTTTTGATGAAGTATGTATTACCTCGTATTATGAAACATATTGCTAAATCACAAGAATTTTTGCTTATTTTCTCAATAGGTCGATGTTTACTATTTGCTGCTGGATTGGAAGCGGTTGGATTTTCTCTAGAAATAGGTGCCTTATTGGCATGATTGACTTTAGCATCATTGCCATATAGATTTGAAATTAGTAGTAGGATGAAACCACTCAGAGATTTTTTTATCGTACTATTTTTTGTTTTCTTATGATCACAACTACAGTTTTCAGATGTATCATTGTATATAATTCCTATTGTTGTATTTTCTCTATTTGTTTTAGTGGGAAATCCGTTTATTGTTATGGTTTTGATGTGATGGATGTGATATAAGAAAAAAAATGGGATGATGGTCTGATTTACGGTCGCACAGATTAGTGAATTTTCATTCATTTTGATGTGATTAGCACTGACTGTAGGACATATTACCAATATTGATATTGTTTCTATGGTTACTATTATTGGTTTGATAACTATTGCAGGATCTAGTTACTATTTTACTTATTCGGATCGAATATATAGTAAAGTAGGAAAATATCTCAAACTATTTGAAAGGAAAATTCCTGTTGCAGAAAAATCTTTTGCTTGACCCAATGAAAAATATGACGTAATAGTATTTGGTAATCATAGAACAGGACAGAGTATAGTAGAATCTTTGACTAAAAATGGGCAAAAATTTATTATAGTTGATTATGATCCTCACGTTATCTGTGATTTAGAAGCAAAATGAATACCTTGTGTATATGGAGATGCTGGAGATATAGAAACCCTTGAAGAACTTGGTTTAGATCATGCAAAAATGGTTGTTTCTACAGTACATGATTATAATGTAAATGCACTTATTCTTAGTTATGCAAAGAAAATACAAAATGATATGGTAACTATTCTGAGTGCAAATAAGATTGATGATGCTGAAATACTTTACGATAAGGGTGCAGATTATGTCCTTATCCCTCATGTAATAGGTGGTCAACATACTGCGATGTTGATTGAGAAATATGCTTACGATGGGAGTCAGTATATTAAACATAAGGTTGATATTCTTGGGTAGTATTTTATTTTTTTCTTCTTACATAGTGTCAAAATGTCTCGACGATATTGAATACGGTATGTTTGATCGATGATCATACGCTTCGTTTGGGTAGCACAAAGAGGTGTTGTTGGAGTAGTGTAGCGATAGCTAGGAGTATTAAGAGTATTCATACGATAAAAAATCATCTTTGTATAGTGCTATACTGTGCAATGAGCGCAAATCCTATAGCTCCAAATATTTCCCCCATTCTTGTTACGGTTTCTTGGACACCAGTAATCTCTGCTTTGTGTCTTATGTCGACAAGTTTTGATATAAATCCTAAAATAATCGGGCGTAAAACGGCTAGTCATGCTGCTATAATCAGTGATAGTATCAGAATTCCTATAAAATTATTTGTTATAGATAATCATCATAATATAATTCATATCCCGATATAGGTAGTACATACTATCAAAAACTGGTTATATTTTTTGAATACTCAAGCAAAATAGATAGCAAGCATATGTGGTATACGCATGATTGCAAAAATAAGCGCTATTTGTCAGAGAGATAAATCGTTGTATAGTCACAATATTGGAATAAATAGAAATCATATGTAATCAATAATTCCGTAGAGGAATTGAAGAAATAGGGTTATGTATAAGGTGATGTTATAGTTTTTGAGATCTTGTCGGACTTTTTTGTAGACGTTTTGGTGTAATAGATAGGTGTCGATGGTTTTTCGTAGTCATGTTTCATTTTCTATAGGTATAGTTGTATTGATAATCATTGATATGAAGCTAAACACCACTATCCCTAAAAATGCAAAATGCAGTGGTATACTATCGATGAAGAAGCTGATAATTATTGCTCCGATAAAATATCCTCATTGAAATACAGTATGGAATAAACCAAATGCGGTAGTTGCTTGTTCGTTGGTAGTTTCTCTACGAATGACGTTCATATTAGTTGTGAAGAGGATGGGACTTGCAAATCCATTGAGTAATACAGCAATGATAAGGATTATCGGTGACTGCAATAATCATGCTGCAAAGTATGCTAATCCACAAATAATATTGAGTCATTTGGATATGATAAGGAGGTATTTTGGGTTAATTTTATCATTGATATATCCTACTGGTATGGAAAGGCTCAATTTTGCTACGGCTAATATAGATCACATAAGTCATACGATCCATATTTTGTCTATGATTTGTTCGGTGTATATACCAAAAAATATGTCTGCACCTAATCACCATCACAGCACAAAGAAAAAAATACTTACCATCATATGTTTCACAGATTCAGGTAACTGTTTTACATTATCGATTGCTTCTTGTATACTAGCAAGAATTCACATAATGGGTTGTTGTGTTTATATTAAAGTGCTTTTTATGGGATATATTGTTCTTGTATTGACAGGGCTCATTCTTTGATGAATTGTATAGAAAATAATGTTTCTTGATAATTGTCTTCTCGATTTGTTATGAGTGTTTGTATGTCTATAGGTATCCATTCATTTTCATCGTTTTCATTATCTTCATTTATTACCTCAATACTTGTTTGTATTCATTCGTTTGCTATCAAGGGTATCTGTATTTCATCTTCTTGTTCTTCATCTACTATATAGAAGTCGTTGGGTGGTATACAGAGTGTTTGGTCAGTACCGGATAATATACTTTCACACAACTCAGGATCGTTTTCTGCTAGTGCATTAGCAGCTGCTTCTCCAGTGAATAAGGTGACAGGATTGATATATATACTTGTTGTCTCTTCATCTACTTGTGTTATATATCAGAGTATATTTTGTATCTCTGTCATATAAATAATCTCTGTTGTATTTATTGCTCTATTGAATGCTTGGACAACTTCTCCAAATGCTTCGAGTTCTATTCCTTCAAACGGGTTGTCTAGTGTCTGTGCATAAGATAAAATGTAGCCTTCTTGTTCTGTAATTTTTTCTTGGTTTAGTTGTCATGTTTCTTCAAGTGCCAATCGTTCTTCTTCGTCATATAGTGTTATAGCGCCAATAAATTGTGTGTTATAGTTGAATATGAGACTATTTTTTTCTTTGTTGCTTACTTGTATCTGTGTTGCTATCGTGTTGGGTATTTGTATGGAAATATCTACTATACTTGTTGTGTGTTGTATGCTATGTTCTCGTGTTGTTTTTGTGCTATTTTGTATTTTGTTGTTATTGTAGCTGTGTAATGTATTATAACTTGCTTGTAATATCTGTGTTAATGCTGCGTTTGTTGTTTGGTTGATAGCGTTTCTGAGTGATGATTTTATCTATCTTGATATCGCTATATCGGTACTTACGGTTGTTTTATCTATATAGGGTTTTGATTGCATATAAAAATATCCTACAATTCATGCAAGTAAGAGTATGATGATAAGTATGCATATACTCAGTCGTTTAAAAAACTTTTTCATAGTGGGTATACTAAGTGATAAAGCTAGTAGCTCTTAGCCCTACCTGCTGCAGGCAGGCTTTAGCTTATTTTTTTATATATAATTGTTGTTCTTATGACAAGAGAATATATGTATTTGCTAGTTTACCCAAGCAGCAAATGTTGTATAGTATTTTGTTTATTGTTGTAGAGATTTTTTTGAAACTCTTATCTCGCTTTAGCGGGATAAAAATAACATTAGACTTTTTTGGAAGTCTTAGCGTCTTATTTTACTTTCTGATTATTTGGTAGATAGCATCTCATGCTTCTTGTGATTTCCCTCTTCCATCTTCATTACTTGTACTAAAATAGATACTTCAATCAGGAGCTTCTCATACAAATCTAATTCTTCCATAATCATCTGTGATTTTTTGTTGGTTTATGATATTGTTTGGACTATTTGGATCTATATCTATTTTTATTATTCATTCACCTCTTAACATTCCTATAAATAGGCTATCTTTTCGTTCAGGAAACATATCTCCCTGATATATCATCAGTGATGCAGGGGCAATGGCTGGAGTGTAGATCGCGATTGGATCTTGCATACCTGTTTGTGTTTGCTCGTGGCTTACAACTGGTCGTCC
>SKIU01000013.1 GCA_007116275.1 candidate division SR1 bacterium
GTAGTATATATTCCTATGTTTTCTTTGTGTCACTGTATTTGCATTGTAAATTCTGTTCCTTCTGTTTTGCCGATTCGGTGGCGTTGCATTTGTTTGACGTTTTCCGGTCGTTCTGGTAGTTCGTCTAATCATTCAAGCAATCTATCTGCATAGTCAGTTATTCTAATGACTCGTTGTTTCATAAGTCTTCTTTCTACCGGTCATCCTGTTCTTTCACATCTTCCATTTTCATCCAAATCTTCTTGTGCGATCGCTGTTTGGAGGTCTACTGATCGTAGGATAGGTTTGTGGTCAATGTAGGCGAGTCTATGGTTATCGATGTATTGTCTTTTTTCTTCTTGAGATAGTCATTCAGGAACTGTCAATTCACTGATTGGTTTAGCTTTTCATTCTTTATGATCGTAGTAATGTTCGTAGAGTTTGATAAAGGTCCACTGTGTTCGTTTGTAAAATTCTGGATCGGTTGTGTTTACTTCTCTTTCTCGATCGTAGGTAAATCACATATTTTGGAGTTGTTTTTTGAATTTTGCTATATTTTCGTCTGTTGAAACTCTAGGATTAACTTTATTTTTGATTGCATATTGTTCTGCTGGTAGTCCAAAAGCATCTCGTCCCATTGGGTGGAGGACGTTGTATCATTGGAGCATTTTTGTTCTGGAAAGTACGTCTGTTGCGACGTATCATTTGGGGTGTCAGACATGGAGTCATGATCCCGACGGGTAGGGAAACATATCGAGTACATAAAATTTGGGTTTGTCTGATGACTCGGTACTTTGGTATATCTTGTTTTCTTCTCGAAGTTTTTGTCGATCCTTGGATGATGCCATAGTGTTGATAATGTATTATTTGTAAAAACTCCTATTTCTGTGTTTTGTATGCTTTGATTGTTTGTTATTATTTTTTTGTGTTATAAAAACAAGCGAAATATTGGCTTATTGGTTGTGCTTTTGTTCTATTTTGCATTATTCTATCGTTCGTTATACTAGTTTTGAATTGGTACAATTGTTTTTATATTTATTTTTGATATAAAAGATCCTAGTTTATGTCTACTTTTTGTGGATTTCTATTTTGCGAAATACACTTTGTGTGTATTTTCTCTTGCAATTTGTTCTGTAATTGTTACCATCTTTCCTGTTTGCGTGTTTTGTATTTTGCAAAAAACTGCATCAGACTTAGTATAACCCACTTTAGTCGTGTTGAGGATAGGTGGGCATCTTTGTTACACGTAAAAATAATATTGTCGGCTTTGGTTTGTCTTTTGGGTCATGCCGGGGTAGCTCAGTGGTAGAGCAGAGGCCTGAAAAGCCTTGTGTCGGCAGTTCAATTCTGCCTCCCGGCACCATTACACAATGCGATCTTGTTCTTTTCCAAAAATCTATTGCAATTGATTGACATTTTTATAAAAATGCATTCATTGTAATCTGTTTGCCTTATGTCTATGGGCATGTAGCTCAGCTGGTTAGAGCGCGTCTCTGATAAGGACGAGGTCGGTGGTTCAAGTCCACCTATGCCCACCATTTTGTTACTAGATGGTACGGGAATTAGCTCAGATGGCTAGAGCGCTTGGTTTGGGACCAAGAGGTCGCGAGTTCGAGTCCCGCATTCCCGAGACTTATTGTCTTGTGTATTGATAGGATATTGTTATCCTATACATTACTGTACAGTTACGTATTTTAATTTATTATATATTTATAATTATGGCTGATCAAAAAGTTCATGTAAATGTTGGTACCATTGGTCACGTAGATCATGGTAAAACTACTTTAACAGCAGCAATGACTACTGTCGCTGCTACAAAAGGTTGGGCAAATGCTTCTGCTTACGACCAAATTGATAATGCGCCTGAAGAAAAGGCGAGAGGTATTACTATTAACACTAGACACGTAGAGTATGAAACAGAAGGAAGGCACTACGCTCATATTGATTGTCCAGGACATGCCGATTATGTAAAAAACATGATCGTAGGTGCTGCACAAATGGATGGAGCTATTCTTGTTGTTTCTGCTACTGATGGTCCAATGCCACAAACAAGAGAGCATATCTTGTTGGCTAGACAAGTTAATGTACCAGAAGTTGTTGTATTTTTGAATAAATGTGACATGGTTGATGATGCTGATATGATCGACTTGGTAGAAGAAGAAGTAAGAGATCTTTTGAAGGGTCAAGGATATAGAGGAGATGAAACTCCAATCATTAGAGGTTCTGCACTTAAGGCTGTAGAAAATGCTTCTGATGCTGAAGGTGATGCTAAACCTATATGGGATCTTTTGGCTGCTTTGGATAGTTTTGTTCCAGTTCCTGAAAGAGCTACAGACAAACCTTTCTTGATGCCTATTGAAGATGTTTTCTCTATTAAAGGTAGAGGTACTGTTGCTACAGGTAGAATAGAAAGAGGTGTGGTTTCTATGAATGATGAGTTGGAGATTCTTGGTCTTGGTAAAGATCCACAGAAAACAACTATCACAGGAGTAGAGATGTTTCACAAGCAGTTTGATAAAGCTGAAGCTGGTATGAATGTTGGTCTTTTGTTAAGAGGTATCAATAAAGAAGATATCGAAAGAGGGCAAGTATTGGTGAAACCAGGAAGTGTAAAGACTGGACAAAAATTTGAAGCTGAAGTATATGTATTGAAAAAAGAAGAAGGAGGTAGACATACTCCATTTATGGCTGGATACAGACCACAATTCTTCTTGAGAACTACTGATGTTACTGGAGCTATTAGTCTTGCTGATGGTGTAGAAATGATTATGCCTGGTGATAATGCTAATATTACAGCAGAACTTATCTATCCGGTTGCTATGGAAGAAGGATTGAGATTTGCAATTAGAGAAGGAGGTAGAACTGTTGGAGCTGGAGTTATTACTAAGGTATTGTAATTTAAAATTTTGGCTATTGGTTGCTAGCTTCTAGCTACTGGCTTCTTGGTCGAGGTTATTTAATATTGTGTTCTATTATATATGGCTACAAAGAAAAAAGATACGACGCCAAAGTTGAGAATTAAGTTGAAGAGTTATGATGTAAAAATGTTAGAATCTTCTTTGGGTAAGGTTGTTGGGCTTTTATCGAAGTCAGGTGCTTCTCTTAAGGGTCCAATACCTTTACCAAAAAAAAGAAAGATGTATAGTGTTACGAAGTCTAACTTTAAGCATAAAGATGGTGTTGAACAATATGAAAGAATAACATATACGAGATTGATAGATGTTGTAGAAGTTGGTTGAAAGACTATGGAATATCTTCAAAATCTTTCTATTCCTGTAGGTGTTATGGTAGATGTAAAGGTCTTCTAAGTTGTTGTTTATTGATAGTTCTATAGGTTTTTAATTATACATAATCATTTGTAATGTCGAAGTTTGGTCTATTTGCTATGAAAAAGGAAATGACGAAGTTGTGGGTTGATGGTGCATATGTGCCAGTAACTCTTCTTCAAGTTCCTGAGCAAGAAGTTGTGAGATATAAAACAGAGGAAAAAGATGGTTATTCTGCTCTTGTTTTGGGTCTTAATAAAAAAGAATCTGATGCTAAAAAAGGATCAAAGATTTCTTATTCTACAGTAGCTGAGTTTCGTGTTGATCAGGATTTTGTAGATACTAATCCTGTAGGAAGTTTGCTTACTGCTCAACTTCTTGATGATGTCTCTTCTGTTGCTATATCTGGATATGGAAGAGGTAAATGATTTCAGTGATGAATGAAAAGATTTCATTTGAAATGAGGAAATAAAACTCGTGGTTCGAAGTTTCATAGACAAATAGGTTCTATGGGTAATAGAAAACCAAGAAGAACATTGAAAGGACATCCTCATGCTGGTCGTATGGGTAATGAACATGTTACACTTAAAAATAGAGCTTTGCTTGAAAAGATTGATCATGATGGGCAGCTATTTGTTGCTGTTAAGGGATCTGTTCCTGGTTCATACAATTCTTTGATAAAAGTTATAGTTTCTTAAGTTTTAATGCTATCGTAATCACAATACAATGACGTACTCTGTTGATATTTATAACGCAAAAGGAAAGGTTGTAGAAACTCTTTGATTAGATTCTTCTCTGTTTTCCGATGATAAGATTAATAAGAATCTTATTCATGAATACTATCTTTTGCAAAAAGCAAATGCTCGTCTTCCTATTGCTCATACAAAAACAAGATCTGAGGTTCAGTGATCTGGAAGAAAATTGTTTAAACAAAAGGGGACGGGAAACGCGAGAGCTGGTGATCTTAGATCTCCTATAAGAAGAAAATGAGGTACCGCTTTTGGTCCTAGATCTGAAAGAACTTTTGTGAAGAGTATGACTAAAAAGGCAAGAAGGATTGCTTTATTTGGTCTTTTGACTTTAAAGGCTCAAAGTGACGATATTCTTGGTTTGGATGACTTTGCTTTGGGTGCAATTAAAACAAAAGATGCACTTACTGTTCTTTCTTCTATTGGTCTTGGATGAAAAAAGATTTTAGTTGTCTTGGATCAAAAAAATGAAGTTGTTGAAAAGTCTTTGAGGAATATAGATGGAATTAAATATTTGTATGTGGATTATCTTAATCCTTCAGATCTGTTGTATTATGATAAGGTGTTGTTTTTGAAGCCAGCCTTGGAAAAAATAAATACAGTAGCCTAGTTTATTATTTACGTTGTTTGTTATGACATTTAGAGAAATTCGCCAAAGAAGAGCAAAAAAACAGTTGGAAGTTAGGGTGCTTCGTAATCTTACTCCTCATGACGTTTTGTTGGCTCCTGTTATCACTGAAAAGACTTATAAGCAGCAGGAATCTGCTAATGTCTATACCTTTAAGGTTCATGGTGATGCAAATAAGAATGATATAAAAAAGGCTATTGTTTATTTGTACAATGTCTCGCCAATATCTGTTCGTGTTGTTTCTGTACCTTATAAGGGGAGAATGCAGAGAAAATTGGTTAGGCGTTCATACAAAAAAGCCATTGTTAGGTTGGATAAGAAAGATAAGATAGAGATAGGTATATAATAATGTGTTGTTGTAATTATTTATCATTGGATTTGTTACTATGTGAGTAAAAAAGTATAAGCCGTATACTCCTTCGAGACGTTTTATGGTGTGATATGACTTTAGTGATATTACTACTAATAAGCCTGAAAAGTCTCTTACTAAACATATAGGAAGGACTGCATGAAGGAATAATGCATGAAGAATAACGGTTAGGTTTAGATGAGGAGGGCATAAAAGGCTATATAGAATGATTGATTTTAAAGGGTATGATAAGTTGTCTGTACCTGGGAAAGTTGCTTCTATAGAGTATGATCCTTATAGAACTGCCAGAATAGCTCTTGTTAACTACGTTGATTGAGAAAAGCGTTATGTGCTTGCTTGGAAGGGTATATCTGTTTGAGATGAGATTCTTAATGGTTCTGAAGCTGCTATTCAGTCAGGAAATAGGAAGCAGTTAAAGGATATCCCAGAGTGAGTGCATGTTTATAATCTTGAGTTTACTCCGTTTACTAAAGGTAAACTTATTAAGTCAGCATGACTTTTTGCTACTATTGATGGTAAAGATGAACAGCAAGGATTGGTCTTTATTAAGATGCCTTCAGGTGAAGTGAGAAAATTTCATGATACATGTTGGGCTACTATATGACAGTTGGGTAATGAAGATCATAAAAATATTGTTATTGGAAAGGCTGGAAGAATGAGATGGAAATGAAGAAAAGGGAAAGTGTTGGGTATTAATATGAACCCTGTTGACCATCCACATGGAGGTTGAGAAGCACATGCTGATATTTGATTGAAGAAATGACCGAAATCATTCTCTGGAAAGGTAGTCGCTCCATGAATTAAGACAAGAAAAAAACGTAAATGGTCTGATAAGTTTATCGTCAATAGAAGAAAGAAAAAATAGTTTTATACTTATTGTTAGTATTGTTATGGCAAGATCGTTTAAGAAGGGATTCTATGTTCATCCAAAATTGGCTAAGAAAGTTGCTCAAATAACTGAGTCTGGTAGTAAGAAGGTAGTAAAGATTTGGGATAGAGCTAGTCAAATTATGCCGGATATGTTATGATTGACTTTTGCTGTTCATAATGGAAAGCAATTTGTTAGTGTTTATGTTACTGAAGATATGATAGGACATAAGCTTGGAGAATTTGTTCCTACAAGGACATTTAGATGACATCCTTTCTAAATATGTTTGGCTATTAGCTTTGGCTACTAGTAATTAACTTTAATTGTTTGTGAGTAATTATGGAAAATACAAATACAGTGACAGCTACATTGAAGTATGCATTGACATCAGATAAAAAAATGTTATTATTGGCTAAACTGGTTCAGTGAAAAAAAGTTGATGAGGCGTTGAGAATATTGCACTTTACTCAAAAAAGACCAGCAAAGATTCTTCATAAGGTTATCACTTCTGCTGTTGCTAATGCTGTGCATAACAACAAAATGTCTCCGGATGCTTTGGTTGTACAGACTATTAATGTTTGAAGAGGTCCAAAGTTAAAGAGAATGAGATTTGCAAGTAGATCTAGGGCTCATCGTTATGTTAAATATAGATCATTTGTTAGAGTTGTTTTACATAGTAAGTAATTGTTCGTATGTGACAAAAAGTACATCCCCTATGAATGAGAGTAGGTATTATGAAGTCTTGGCCGTGTGAATGGTTTGCGAAAGATAAAAAATCTTGAGCGGATTTTGTAGTCGAAGATATTCTTATACTACAATACTTTGATAAGCATTATACCAATGCAGGGATAGCAAAGATTGTTATTAGAAAAACAGCTTCTGAAGTGGAAATTATTATATTTTCTTCGAAGATTGGTGTTATGATGGGTAAGAATGGTGAAAACATCAAAAAACTCGAGGAAACACTTAAGAAGAAATTTAAAAAAGAATTTAAGGTTACTTTGAAGGAGGTGAAAATTCCTGAATTCTCAGCTAAAATTATGGCAGAATATATTGCTCAACAACTTGAGAATAGAATGCCATATAGAAAAGTTGCTAAAACAACTTTAAAAAAAGTTATGGATAAGTGATCTGTTGGTATAAAAATACAAATAGCAGGAAGGTTGGGATGAACTGATATAGCTAGAACAGAGAAATTTATTGATGGAAATGTTTCTTTGCAAACATTTAGATCAGATATTGATTATCACTATCTTCAGGCAAAAACAAAATATGGAGTGTTGTGAGTAAAGGTTTGGATATCAAAATGAACAATTTACCAAAAAACAACATCTAAAAAAACTAAAGCGACAGCCGCTTTATTGGGATAAATCCATTTATATAAAAAATTATTCATATGTCGTTACTTACTCCTAAGAATCGAAAATATAGAAAAGAGCATGTTAAGCCAATTTCTTGAGCTGCTAGTAAAGGAACCTATGTTTCTTTTGGTCAGTTTGGTCTTAAAGCTACTACTAGTGGATTTGTTACTAGTAGGCAGCTGGAGGCAGCAAGAAAGGTTATCGTAAGGTATACTAGAAAGGTTGGAAAAGTTTGGTTTAGAGTTTTCCCTAATGTTCCTTTGACGAAAATCGGTCTTGAAATGCCTATGGGTAAAGGAAAGGGAGAAGTAGAGCAATATGCTGCTAGAGTTAAAAAATGAAAAATTGTGTTTGAAGTGGATGGTGTGTCAAAAGATGAAGCTCAAGAGCTGCTTATAAAAGCGAGTAAAAAGCTTCCAATCATATGTAGAGTTGTTGAAAGAGGAGAAATTAGGTAATTTTATTTGTTTGCTATGTCATAATTATGTCTACGAGAAAACAGTTTTTGAAAGATCTCTGATCGCAGACTGTCAAAGAGTTGGTGAAAGCTAGAAGGAAGCTTCGCGATGAGTTGTATGCTGCAAAAATGAAGCATGCGGTAAAAGGTTTGAAGCAAACTCATAGTTTAAGAGAAATAAAAAGAAAAATTGCTAGAATTAATACTGTTTTAACCGTTAAAATAAAGAGTAACTATGGCAATAGTAGGAAATAAAAGTATAAAGGAGCTCACATGAGTGGTTGTAAGTGATAAAATGGCTCGTACTATTGTAGTAGAAGTCAGTGTTGTAAGATCACACCCTTTGTATAAAAAGAGATTTACTAAGAAAAAGAAATATTATGCACACAACGCTGATAATATTGCTCAACTTGGTGATGTCGTAAGAATAAGAGAAATTCGTCCTTTAAGTAGATTGAAGAGATGGAATCTTGTTGAGGTTGTTACTAAAAGTGTTGTATAATAAGGGTTTTATTCTTTTGTATAGGTATTATGTTGCAGAATGAGTCAATGGTGTTAGTTGCCGACAATACAGGAGCTAAAAAAGCAAAGATCTTTAGAATCATTAAGGGTTCTAATCCAAGATCTGCTTCTATCTGAGATATTGTTGTTGTTGCTATTAAAGAAGCTTCTCCTACGTGAACAGTAAAAAAATGAGAAGTATCCAAAGCTGTTATTGTAAGAGTTGCTAAGGAAGTAAGAAGGGCTGATGGTTCTTACGTAAGATTTGGTGATAATGCTGTTGTTCTTCTTACAAAGAATGATAAATGAGATATCGCTCCTATTGGAAAAAGAGTTTTTGGTCCTGTAGCGAGAGAGTTGAGAAATATTGGATATAGAAATATAACAAATATGGCTGAAGAAGTTGTGTAATTATATTTAGCTATTAGCTATTACCTGCCTTCGGCAGGCAAAGGGCTATTAGTCTTTAGTTTTGTAGGTCTATACGTATGAAAAAATTGAGAGTTGGAGATCCAGTTATTGTTATCGCAGGTAAGCACAAAGGGAAAGTATCAACTATCCAATCTTTTGCTGAAGGTGATAAAGTCTATGTTAAAGGTGTTAATGAGGTAAAAAGAGCAAAAAAAGGTGAATGATTTATTACCAAGACTCTCCCTTTGCATGCCTCCAATATAATGTATTATGTAGAAAAGGATTCTAAGGGTTCTAGAGTCGGTATTGCTATAGATGCTAAAGGAAAAAAATCAAGAGTATTGAAAACTTCTGGAGCTACTATTTGATAATTATTATACTTATTTTTATTGTTGTTAGTTGACAATATGGTTACTATACAAGAGTTTAAGAAAAAACATCTCCCTATATTGCAGGAAAAATTGTGACTTAAAAATGTCCATGAGACTCCTGCTGTTGATAAGGTTATTGTTTCTATTGGTATTGGATCTTTAGCTACAAGAAAGTCTCAAAAAGACTTCTCTGAGTTGGAAGAAAATCTTACTAAAATAACGGGACAACATCCTCGCATGATTATGTCTAAACAATCTATATCTAACTTTAAGCTCAGGGAATGAATGCCTGTAATGCTACAAGTTACTTTGAGAAAAGGTATGGCATATGATTTCTTATGGAGATTGACGACACTTGTCCTTCCAAGATTGAGAGATTTTGCTGGATTATTACCAAAACATTTTGATGGTCAGGCAAATTATAATTTAGGATTACCTAATTATAACATATTCCCAGAACTTGGTGTTGATGATGTTACTATCCAGACAGGTATACAAATTACTATAGTTCCTACTACTGATAATGTTGACCATGCAAAAGCATTGTTACAGTCTATCGGATTTATATTCAAGGATTAATTTATTCATTATTACTTATTGTATTATGGCTAGAAAAGCACTTATCGAAAAGCAAAAAAAATTGGCAGCTTTGAGAGAAAAATATCTTGCAGAGTGAAAGAAAATGCCACACTCTACAAAGTATTATAATAGATGTCAGATTACTGGAAGAACGAAAGCTTATATGAGAGATTTCGGTATCAATAGAGTGACATTTAGAAAATATGCTAGAGAAGGGAAGATTATGGGACTGAGAAAAGCTAGTTGGTAATTTATACAGTTACTGTTCTATAGATAAAAAATTGATATATACCTTTATTATTTGTGTTGTGTATTCATGACCTATGTTAATGCGCCTATTCATGATTTGCTTATTAGAATTAAGAACGCTTACAAAGCAAGAAAGATTCTTGTGGAGAATGTTCCTTATTCATGATTTAAGATGGAAGTTCTTACATTACTGGAAAAATATGGTTTCGTGAACGGAACAACGGTTAGTGAAGATGGGAATAAGAAATTTATTACTATTGATCTAAAGCCTGTTACTAATCCAACGGATGATATTCCTGTAGTGAAATTTTTCTCTAAACCTTCAAGGCCTTGGTATGTTTGATATAAAGATCTTAAAGCTGTTGCTTGATGAAGGGGTATAGGTATATTGTCTACTAGTGAATGACTGCTGCCTGCTCATGTTGCTAAGAAAAAGAAGTTGTGAGGAGAACTTATTGCAGAAATATACTAGCTCCTTGTTGAAATTTATTGTATATTGTTTGTATTCTTTAGTTATTGTTACTGTGTATTATGTCAAAAATTGGTAAAAAGCTCATCGTTATCCCAGAGGGGGTAGAAGTTGTTGTTGATGGTGCTGTGGTTCGTGTTAAAGGGCCTAAATGAGAACTATCTGAGACGCTTCTTGATGGTGTTTCTGTTGCTGTTGCAGATGCAACTATTGCTGTATCTGTAGATAGTGAAGAGAAACGAAATCTTTGGGGCTTGTACAGGAGTTTGATTGCTAATATGGTAGTAGGAGTAAGTGAAGGATACGAAAAAAAACTTCATGTTATTGGAGTGGGATATGGAGCACAGGTACAAGGACAAAAATTAGTTCTTTCACTTGGTTATTCTCATAAAATAGATTTTGTACTACCTGATATTATATCAGCAAGTGTTGAACAAGATTCTAAAGGTAATGCTATTATTACTTTGCAAAGTATTGATAAACAATTGATTGGTCAAGCAGCTGCAAAGATAAGAGACTTAAGAAGACCAGAACCATATAAAGGAAAATGAGTGAGGTACTTTGGTGAAGAAGTTAAATTGAAACCAGGAAAAGCAGCAGCTAAGTAGTTATTTATACCTATTAATTTATTACCATGAGTTATTTGTGAAATAAAGCTAAGACAATTCTTCGTAGATACTTAAGAAGAAAGCACAGAGTAAATACTTCTGTTAAAAATAATTCTTCTTTGGTCAGGGTTGTTGTTCAAAAATCTAATATGTATGTGCAGGCGCAAGCTATTGCATCAGATGGTTCTGTTTTAGCTTCTGCTTGGGATAGAAAAGCAAGTGGTAAAACAAAATCAGAAAAAGCTTTTGCAGCAGGAAAAGATCTTGCGGTTTCTTTAAAAAAAGCAGATATTGATACTGTTGTTTTTGATAGAAATGGTCACTTGTACCATGGAAGAGTAAAATCTTTTGCTGATGGTTTGAGAGAATGATGAATAACATTGTAATTTTATTATCTATTTGTTGTGGTTATGTGTGCTATGCATAGAGAAAGACCAAAAAAAGAATTTGAGGAATTGCTTCTTGAGGTAAGAAGAGTGACGAGAGTTACAACTTGAGGAAGAAGAATGTCTTTCAGGGCTACTATTTTGGTTGGAAATAAGAAAGGAAAAATAGGAGTTGGATCAGCTAAAGGAGCTGATGTTGGTATAGCAGTAAAAAAAGCTGCACATGAAGCATATAAGAATATTTTTGTTGTTCCTGTTGCTTCTGGAAATACTGTTCCTTATCCTGTAGTTAAAAAATTTAAATCAGCTGTTATTAAACTTCTTCCTGCATCAGGAGGTACTGGTTTGAAAGCAGGATCATCTGTAAGGGCTGTTTTGGAACTTGCATGATATGAAAATATGTTATCAAAAATTATTGGTTCTAATAATAAACTTAACAATGCTTTGGCTACTATTTATGCACTTGCTGGTTATAAGTATGCTGATCATTTTTCTGCTGCTCATACATCTTCAGATACAAAAAAAACTACAGAATCTAATGATATTGATGCAGTAGACACAAAAAAATCTACAAAAAAAGCTGACACTAAGGAAGAGAAAGCAAAATCTCCTACAAAGAAAGCAGCAACAAAGAAGCCGGCAGCAAAAAAATCTACAAAAAAAGCTGACACTAAGGAAGAGAAAGCAAAATCTCCTACAAAGAAAGCAGCAACAAAGAAGCCGGCAGCGAAAAAATCTACAAAAAAAGATACCAAATAATTATTATTTTATTCGTTGTACTCGCTTATTATGAAAACACATGAGTTGCTCAGAAGTTCTGGTCTTACTGCTAAGGCAAACCAAAAAGGTAGAGGAAATGCTACTAAGGGTAATACATCAGGGAAATGACATAAAGGACAGAAAGCAAGATCAGGATATAAGAGCAAAAGGGCTTTTGAAGGATGACAAACACCTCTTGTTCAAAGAATGCCAAAAAAGAAATGATTTAAGAGATTCTTTAAGTTGGTTACTGATATAACTGCTATTAATGTTGCAGATTTGGAAGCAAATAAATCATTGGCTTCTGGTGATACAGTTACTAAAGAAACTTTGGTTTCTTTGTGAATTATTTCTCAACCAGAACAAAAAGTTAAAATTTTGGGTAATGGAGATATTACAAAGTCTTTGACTTTTGATGGTGTTGATTATTTCTCATCATCTGCAAAAGAAAAGATTACTCAATCAGGAGGTTCGATCGTTGAAAAAAATTCAGAAGAATCAGCTGACTAGGCTGTTTCTTTTTATTTATTAGTGATTTGATATCATGAAAACACTCTTTCGTAAGTTACAAGATATATTTGGTAGTAAAGTTATTAGAAATAAAATACTCTTTACGATAGCAATCTTGGCGTTGTATAGATTGTTGGTTTTGATTCCTGTACCATTTGTTGATATATCTGTATTGGTAGAAAGAACTTTGGATGCAAGTAGTTCGTGATTGAGTTATTTTGTTATGTTTTTGTGATGATCATTAGAAAATTTCTCGCTTATAGCAGTTGGATTGGCTCCATTTATTAATGCATCGATCATATTGCAACTTTTGAGTGCTGTACTTCCTCACTTAGAAGAACTTACTGAACAAGGTGAAGTTGGTCAACAAAAGATACAACAATATACTAGATATTTGACAGTACCATTGGCGTTTATGCAAGGTATTGGTATGGTGTTTTTTATGAATTATCTTTTGGGAGGATCTGTTATAGATACTGGTCTTGGGACATTAATTTTGTCTGGATTTGCTATGACAGTAGGTGCTGTCTTGTTGATGTGGTTAGGAGAATTGATTACTGAAAAAGGTATTGGTAATGGAATTTCTATTCTTATCTTTGCTTCTATCGTAGCTGGAATGACGCAACAAGTTTCCGTTAGTCTTGCTAGTTCGTCAAGTCTTCTTGGTATTATTATATTTATGTTGGTTATTATTATTGGATTGGTATTACTTTCTATATTTATCCTTAGATCAATCAAAGAGATCCCTATTGTGTATGCGAAACAAGGAAAAGTAGAAGAAACATCAATGCTTCCTATTCCGTTGAATCCAGTAGGAATGATTCCTATTATCTTTGCTATTGCATTTATTACTTTTCCATATCTTTTAGGGAGAATGGCTATACAATTTCAACCGATGAATACCAATTTGGTTGCTCTTGCTAATTGGATAGAAGTTAATCTTAATATCTATTCACAACAACCAGCATTGCCAGCAATTATATTGTTTTTCTTGCTTGTGGTTGTGTTTACGTTTTTTTATACTATGATTGTTTTCAGCCCTGAAAGAATTGCTGATACGGTACAAAAAAGAGGATGATTTATCCCTGGTATTAGACCTGGTGAGGAGACAGCTAGATACATTAATAAGGTGCTTATGCATCTTTGTCTTCGAGGAGGTGCTGGATTAGCAGCTGTGGGTGTCTATAGTTATGTTCTTAATTATATTCCATTTGTTCAAGATATAGTTCTTGCTGTTGGTTCTTTGCCTGTCGTTGTTACTGGATCAGGAGTTATTATTATTGTATGAGTAGTACAGGATATATTTAATAAAGTATCCAGTGAACTGTTGACTTCAAAATATGACAGTATTTAAATATAGCTATTAGCCTTTAGCTTCTAGCCTCTAGCAGATATCTTTTTAAGAGAGTTGGAAAAACTCTCTTTTCTTTATTTATAGTATTATAGTATGGCTATCAGAAACATAGCAATTATTGCCCACGTTGATCATGGAAAAACAACTCTTGTGGATGAACTTTTGAAGCAATCGTGAACCATGAAACAAGTAGAATGAGCTGATTTAGTAATGGATAATAATGATCAAGAACGTGAAAGATGAATTACTATCTATGCAAAAAATACAGCTGTTCGTTATAATGATGAAACAATTAATATCATAGATACTCCATGACATGCTGATTTTGGAAGTGAAGTAGAACGTGTATTGCGTATGGTTGATAGTGTGATATTGGTTGTGGATGCATATGAATGACCAATGCCACAAACTAAGTTTGTATTGAAAAAATCATTGGAATTGGGATTACAACCAATTGTTGTTTTAAATAAAATAGATAAACCAACAGCAAGGCCACAAGAGGTTATCAATATGCTTTTTGATTTATTTATTCTTTTGTGAGCTACAGATGAACAGACTGATTTTCCTGTTATCTATGCAAGTGCACTCAATGGCTATGCTATTAAAGAACTTACTGATGAACCAAAAGATATGACAGCTCTTTTTGATGCGATCTTAGAATATGTTCCTGCAGCACCAAGTCATCCTGATAAATCATTTCGTATGCAGATTGCTAATCTTGCCTATGATGATTATGTGTGAAGATTGGGTATTGGTCGTGTCTATGAGTGAACGGCAAGGGTTGGTCAGTCAGTGACGATTTTAGCTAATGATGGAGCGAAGAGAACTGGGAAAATTAGTAAAATATATACCACTTTATGACTCCAAAGGATAGAACAAACTGAAGCTGTTTGTGGTGATATCGTAACTATAGCAGGAATATCTGATATTTTTGTCGGTGAAACGATTGGTGTGGGAGATATAGAGGCATTGCCGAGCATTAGTATCGATGAACCTACTTTGCGTATGGAGTTTCTGGTGAATGATTCTCCTTTTGCTGGAAAGGAAGGGAAATATATGACCAGTAGAAATCTTGAAGAGAGGTTGGATAAAGAGCTTGAGACCAATGTATGATTGAAAGTAGATAATAATGATGGAAGATTTGTAGTATCAGGAAGGTGAGAACTACATCTTTCTGTACTTATTGAAACGATTCGTAGAGAAGGATGGGAATTGCAAGTATGACCACCACAGGTTATTTATAAGGAAGAAAATGGCAAAAAACTTGAACCTATTGAGCAATTGATCGTGAATGTGGATGATGGTCTTGCTGGTTCGATTATCGAAAATGTATCCAATCGTAAAGGTATCATGCAAGAGATGAAATCAGAAAATGGATTGACGAGTATTGAGTTTGAATTGCCGACAAGGTGATTGTTATGATTTAGGAGTGAATTTATCTTATTGACGAAAGGAGAAGGTATTATGTATTCTTCATTTTCTCGTTATGATAGTTACAGATGAGATATACCAAAAAGACAGGTAGGTTCTATGATATCTGCAAATACTGGTCAAGCTATGATGTACAGTATCTTTAAGTTGCAAGATCGTGGGCCTATTTTTGTTGATCCTGCGCAGCAGATCTATGAAGGGATGATTGTTGGAGAACATCTCAAATGAGGTGATTTATCAGTGAACCTCACGGTTAATAAGCAACTAACTAATGTGAGAAATTCAGGTAATGATGAAGCGATGCGTATAGCTCCTATTGTTCATCTTGGTTTGGAGGATGCGCTCAGTTATGTGGGACCTGATGAATTGATCGAAATTACGCCAAAAAATATCCGTTTGCGTAAGAAATATCTTACTGATCAAGCTAGAGCTTTAGCTAAGAAAGAAGGGAAACTATAATATATAATTTATAATAACAGCCACCTGTCTGGGTGGTTTTTTTTGTTGGTTGGTTTATGTTCGACTGATAATGCTCTTTTATTATCGGTCGTGATGATTATATATTTTGGTAGTTATTTTTATATTTTATGTTATAGTGTATGAGACGTATATGTAGTTTTTTGGTAGTTTTCGCTGTTGTTTTTTTGTTGTCAGGATGTGGTATTACTGATAATAATCATGGTAAGAGTGTCATACAGATGCAGCTTGATATACCAGTGTATAGTTCTCCAGATAATAGCTTCCCGTTAATGGTCAATGGTGAAGCAGTTAGTCTTGATGCAGATCCACTGCAAGTAGGTGATGTATTGGATGATGTAGTTTTGGATATGCCAGCTCCAACGTTTGATACAGTCGAGTCTATGCAACTTTCTGATTTGACTGGTTATACGCTGATATATACTCTTCCGTCCTTGGATACGCCTGTTTGCACAAGACAAACACAGGAGTTGCAGGCTGCTGCTGAACTATTTCCTGAGGTAAACTTTGTTGTGATATCTGCAGATACTCCGTTTGCGCTTAATCGTTTTTGTATCGATAAAGATATAACGACAGTCACTACTTTGTCAGACGCTCGTACAAGAGCATTTGCACAAACTCATGGTTTCTATTTGCCAGCATATGGGCTTTTGGCTCGTGCTGTTATGGTTATTAATAACAATCTAGAGGTATTGTATGTGGATTATGTACAAGAGGTGACAGCAGAGGTTGATCTACTCAATGCTTTTGCATATCTTAATTATCTTGGTCTTATGGAAGAGAAATAGTTTTTCCTTGCTTATAAAAAAACCATCCCGATACATCGGGATGGTTTTTGTTTTGTTTGTTCTTAGTATTATTTTTTATTGTCTTCTTTCTTGTCGTCTTTTTTGTCTTCATCGGCGTCGATGACTTCTGCTTCGTCTGATTTGTCAGCGTCTTTCCCATCTTCATCAATGATGTCATTTGGGTTAGGGTTTTCTGTGTTGTTTTCTGCAGCATATTTCCCCATAAGTTCTTGGAATTCTTTGTTATATTTTTCGAGTTCTTTGTCGATTTCCTCTTTGGTTACATCTTCTTTGGCTTTGAGCTCGTTTGCCTCTTTGAGGAGTTCGTCGATTTTTTTCATTTCGTCTTCAGGTATCTTATCTTTATTGTCGTTTTTCATATTTTCCATCTGGTAAACCACTTGTTCTAGTCTATTTTTTGCTTCGACAACCTCTCTTTTTTTCTTGTCTTCTTCAGCAAATTTTTCAGCTTCTTCTTTTGCTGTTGCGATTTCTTCATCAGATATACCCGTCGCTCATTGGATGGTTACTTTTTGTTCTTTACCAGTGGATTGTTCTTTGGCAGAGACATTGAGGATACCATTTGCGTCGATATCAAAGGTTACTTCAATCTTTGGTTCTCCTCTTCTCATATTTGGGATACCTTCCAGATTGAACGTTCCTAGTGATTTGTTATCTTTGGCAAATTGTCTTTCTCCTTGGACAACGTGTACGGTTACCGCACTTTGGTTATCGCTTGCAGTGGTGTAGACGTTGGATTTCTTAGCAGGGATAGTTGTATTTCTTTCGATCATTTTATGTGCTAATCATCCTTCGACTTCTACTGCTAATGATAGTGGTGTTACGTCCATAAGGAGGATGTCGTTTACATCTCCTTGGATAATACCTCCTTGGATTGCAGCACCTGCAGCAACTGCTTCATCTGGATTTACTGTCGCTTTTGGTTCTTTACCAAATATATCTTTAACAATGTTTTTTATTTGTGGCATCCTTGTGGATCATCCGACTAGGATAATATCATTGATTTCATCTTTGCTGATTTTAGAATCGCTGATTGCATCAAGGACTGGTTTTTTTGTTCTTTCGAAGAGATCTTTAGTTATCTCTTCAAATTTTGCTTTGGTGATAGTGACATCAAGGTTTCTTGGTTGTCCATCATCACCGGTTGTGATAAATGGGATAGTTATATCTACTCTTTCGGTACTTGATAATTGTTTTTTAGCATTTTCTGCTTCTTCCTTGATACGTTGCATAGCCATAGCATTGTCGCCAAGGTCTATAGATTCTTTCTTTTTAAACTCTTCAAGGATGTAATTGATGATTCTTGCATCCCAATCAGCACCTCCTAGGTGTGTATCTCCTGATGTAGATAGTACTTGGTAGCTTCATTCAGATCCGATTTCCATAATCGTTACATCAAATGTTCCTCCTCCTAGGTCAAAGACACAGATTTTTTCGTCTTTGTTTTTTCCTTCACCGTAGTTGAGGGCAGCAGCTGTTGGTTCGTTGATAATTCTTTCCACTTTGAGTCATGCTATTTCTCCTGCTACTTTGGTAGCGTTTCTTTGGCTATCATTAAAGTAGGCAGGTACTGTTATAACTGCTTGTGTTACATCTTCTCCCAAGAATTTTTCTGCGTCCTTTTTGATTTTTTGTAGGATAAATGCAGAGATTTGTTCTGGTTTGTATTCCTTATCATCAATAACTACTAAACATCCACCATCTTTTCATTCTTTTACCTGATATGGTACAGTTTTTATTTCGTCTTTTACTTCACTGTACTTACGTCCGATAAATCTTTTTACTTCGTAGACGACGTTTTTTGGTTCAAGAATAGCTTTTCTCTTCGCTAGATCTCAAACAAGAAGATCGTCACCTTTAATATATACGATAGATGGAGTGGTTCTTTTTCCTTCATCGTTGACGATAATTTCAGATTTTCCTCCCATAAGATAGGCAACAGCCGAATTGGTTGTTCCTAGGTCAATACCGATAACTTTTCACATGTGCTTTATTTTTTTACAATTTAAAATATCAAATATAGCACCTATAGTATATGGATGCTATATCAAAAATGCAAGAGATTTTTTAGTAATTCTTTTCTACTTTTTTGTCATTTCTACAAAAAAGTAGCAAAAAAAATCTAGAAAAACCAATCCGCTCGTTGGTTTTTCATTGGTATTCCATAGCAAAGGAGTCTTTGCAGCTACTCGGATATGTACGAATTGCTATTGTTCCAGTAGTTTTAGTCTGTCGTAGGCGTTTATTTCTTGGAGGTAGTTGATGATGTCGGGGGAGAGGTGTTGTTGGAGGATGTGGTCGTGTTGGTGGATGATGGCGTTTCTGATATCTGATGCTCTGATGGCGATGTTTTGTTGTGGGATGATGATTTTTTTGTCAGGAAAGAGGTCGGTTACTCGTGGGTTGTCTGATATGATATGGTGAAAGTCTGGGATAGTTTGTATAACATGTTGGGTTCGTTGGGTATCGTTTGGAAAGTCTGGTATTTGGTAGATTTCTGTCATAGACAGGAGGTTTTGGGATTGGAGGAGCTTTTCTATCATATACTGTCTTTCGTCGATAGAGAAAGGGTTATCTGTTGTATGTGTTTTATCCGATGATCCTATTCCGATGATAAGTTTTTTGACTCCATGGGAAAATGCTTGCTGGATAGCGTCGAGGTGTCAGTGGTGAGGTGGTTGGATACGGGCGATCCATAGGCCTGTGGACATGGGTTATAAGTTATAAATTGTGAATGATATATTGTTTTGAGTATAGGGAAATGAGGTGGATAATCTAGGATATAATTTCTTCTTATGTCATTTCGACTGAAGCGAAGCGTAATGGAGAAATCTTGGGGA
>SKIU01000096.1 GCA_007116275.1 candidate division SR1 bacterium
CGTTCTTGATGGCTGTAGAGTGGTTGGTCGCTGGCAGGATGATAACAAGTGAGAAGCGGATTCCCTGAAAGTGTGCTCTTTCATTTATAGATATGCATCTCATTTCTTCGTTGGAGTCTGAGTTGATGGTTGTATTCGGGACAATATTTGGATGGCGATATAGTATATTTTTCTCAGTTAATGACTGGAGAAATCTTATCGAGTAATGCTAAGGTTTCTGGATCTATCGTGTATACTTTCTTGCTAGCACGGCATATTTGCTCTTCCATACTGATACTATAAAAAACAAAACTATTTCCTCAGTCTTCTCCATCGTACTTTGATTTTAAATCCTAGCACTTTGGGAATCCCATGTAGAATCATCATAACTTTTCTTTTTCTGAAACTCCAACGAGACATGATAACAACATCTAGCGTAAGTAAATATAGCATCACTATATAAAAAACATCCTCCATTACAAATAAATCCTGCTGGACAATAGGATTGTTTTTCTATCTCATATTATTACAGTGAAGGAGATATTTACTTCATCTATATTGTATGACTAACCTTGCTCAACGACAGAAGAAGTTTCAACAAAGGATGATGGATATTTCTTTTGATCAGTTTATTGATACCTATGCATCATGGTGCCCATTGATGTTATACAAGCGTGATGGTATGATTACACAGTATCCTGATACACCCAGGAGCCCTGTTATTGCAAGTCCTGATGAGTTTCATCCAAATAGAGAAGGCTTTGTTTCCTATGGTATAGAATATGACGAACAGATAGATTTTTTTGTACAACGAGAATCTCTTCGAAAACAAGTGCCTATGGCAACATTATTTTCTTATGGTTCTAGAGAAAATAGTGATTATGCAAACTGTATTATTAATGCTAAAAATAGCTATTTATCTATGGTGGTTGTTGAATCAGAAGATGTGTGTTATTCTATTTCTATCAAAGATGGTTGTATAAATGTTTTCAATAGTGTAATGGTACGAGACAATTGTCAAAATGTATACCAATCTATCGGTATTATAAAAAGTTACAATATCTTTTATAGTAAATACTGCCATAATTGTAGTGATATACGATTTTGTACAAACTGTATAGGATGTGCACATTGTCTGTTCTGTAATGATATGGAAAATGCTTCATATTGTATCCAAAATATAGAATATAGCCCAGAAGAATACCAACAAAAAAAACAAGCATTATTGAAAAAAAATAAACATAAATTTTATCAAACATATACATCACTCTCTGCAAAATCTAAAAATATTGTTTCCGATAATGTATCCGGTCAGTTACTGATCGAGTGTAGTGATGTGCAGAATGGGTATTATTCTTATAAAGTCCAAAATAGTCATAATACCTTCCTTGTTTGAGGTAAAGAATGAAACCAACATATAGCAAATATGTTTGTATGAGGTGCACCAAGCTCTGATCATATGTATGGATCTGTTTTGGGTGGAATGTACTCAGAGCATGTCTATGCAAGTACGATGTTTGATAATTGTAATAATATGTGGTACTCTATAATGATGGCTGATTGTTCATATTGTTTTGGCTGTGTATGATTAAAAAATAAACAATTTTGTATACTCAATAAGCAGTATAAAAAAGACGAACGATTTACGATAGTTGATAAGATACTACATGATCTAGATGAACAGTGAGATATATGATCATTCTTCCCAGCAAAGATGAATCCATTCTACTTAAATGATACGATGGCAGCTGTTATTAAAAACTATGAAGCTAACTATTGTACAGATCATGGATATATGTGGCGTGAAGATAGTATAAAAGCTGATATCCCAGCCGGTGCTGAAGTTGTGAAAGTCAGTGAATTAAGTAATTATGAGTGACGAACTAATACGTCATCCTGACCCTCGAGCGAAGCAAAGGGGAAGGATCTTAGTGATAACAAAGATTCTTCGTCGCAAAGCTCCTCAGAATGACAAAAATGGCATATCGATCCATCCATCCTTAAAAAAATCATTGTCGATGATCAAGGGAATTACTATCGTGTCGTCCAGATGGAATATGATTTCTTAGTCAAAAACAAACTCCCACTTCCACGTAAGCATCGAATGGATAGGATGAAAGAGAATTTTAGATTACAATAATATTTATCACTATTGTACCTATTGCATGCAAAGAGATGTCTATGAGTTTATTTCCCAAAAAACCAATGATCCTATTGTTGATTGGAAACAGTGCGTAGACACAGGAGAAGAGTTTTGAATTTTTGCAAGTGATTTACAGTTTTATGATACCATATCTCCCATTGTAGATGGACAAAAGTATCCTCTTCCCACACCACAATACTCTCCCAATCAGAGGCTACGCAGGAGATTGTCCTACAAAAATGAAAGAACACTCTACAAAAGAACTTGCGATCTAACAGGAAAATCAATACTTAGTATCTATGGACCACATGTTCCTGGGCCAGTATATAACACCCAAGATCGACGGTCAGATAAACGAAATCCCTTAGATTTTGGAGAAGAAATAGATAAAAATAAAACTTTTTTTGAACAATTTGCTGCTTTTCGTGCTAAAGTCCCCAAGATTGCTATACTCAATGATAACGGCACCAATAGTGAAAATATTGCTTACTGTCAAAACCTAGCATATAGTAAAGATTGTTATCTTACTACTGTTTCCTGGAAACTAGAAAATGTATTCTATTCTTCCAATATGTCATGAGGGGAGTGGCTGATTGACTGTTTTTTTGTCATGGACTCCTATCACTGCTATGAATGTAGAGATAGTTATAATCTCTATGGCTGCTTTTGGCTTGCTGATTCTTGAGACTGTAAAAACTGTCGAATGGGACAAGATCTGCTAGGGTGTCAGGATTGTATATGATGTATTGGTTTACGTAATAAGAAGTATTGTGTATTCAACGAACAATATACACCCGAAGCATTTACAGAGTATATGCAAGCATTCAAAAAAGAATTATTAGATGACAAAGACTGATTATTAAAAAAATTTCATGCCTTTGTGCAAATAAAACCACATAAAGCAATGAATATCATCAATGGTGATACTGCTTATGGATCCAATCTCGTCAATGCAAAAGATATTGTATCTTGCTTCAATGTCAAAAACATCAGAGAATGTAAATATTGTATGTTTGGCGATGGGATGAGTTTCTCTATGGATCTGACAGTAGGAGGAGAGCAACAACGATGTTATGAATCCATAACACCAGATTTTTGTTACAAAGCATTGTTTACTATCTTTTGTTGGTCATGTACTGACGTATGGTATTCAGATATGTGTCATGGCTGCAAAGATTGTTTCTGATGTATAGGCCTAAAAAATCAACAATACTGCATTTTCAATAAGCAATATAGCAAGAATAATTATTACGTAACTATTGCCAAAATAATTAAAAATATGCAAAAAGATAATGAATGGTGAGAGTTCTTCCCGCGACAGGATTCTCCATTCTACTATAACGAGTCTGCAGCACAAGATTACTTTCCTAGAGACAAAAAGGAGGTAGAAGCCTCTTGATGAAAACGACTAGATACTTTTGCTGATATTAATATACCCGATAGAGTTGCATTTATTCCTGCATCAACATTGCCTATCGATCCGCATCAATGTCTAGATACGATAGCTGATACTCCTATACAGTGCCAGGAAACAGGGAGATTATATCGTATTTTGCAAAAAGAGCTCGATTTTTATCGTAAACGAGATATACCGTTGCCGCGTATCCATCATGACCAGAGATGTTTGTATAGAGTACAGAGTATGCCCAATAAAGATTTGTTTCTCCGTGACTGTTCTAAGACTGGAGAAAAGATACTTTCTGTGTATCCATCAGATGTATGATTCCCAGTGTGGAGCAAACAAGCATATGATCTACAAATATAAAATATAATCGTTGTTACCTATTTATCATTTACTATTGATTTTATGCCATCTCTCCAAGCCCGACAAGAGAAGATTCAGAACAAGAGAAAACAGTCTTCGTTTCGTGATTTTCTTCTCGAAGTAGCAAGTCGGTATACAATCAATCTCCATAGAAACCAGTGACAACTTGCTAGGTATCCTAATAATGACAGGACAGTACATATCATACCAGAGAAAGAATATGCTGCACTTGGTAATCAAGTGAATGATCTACATTATGATAATAATCGTCCATTTTTTGAGCAGTTTCGTGATCTGCGACTGAGACACAAACATCCTCATCAGTTGACGTTTAAACAAAACGAAAACGCCGATTTTGCTGATGTTGTCTTTGGTGTAAAAAATGCTTATCTAAGTTTTACGCTTGGCAATCAAGCAGAAAACATCGCGTATTCGACGGTAGTCTACACACACTGCAATGATATCTACAACTGTGTCAAAGTCACCAATAATAGTCAAAATATCTATTATTGTAAATCCGTCACACAATCGTTCAACGTCTTCTATTCCAGATATATAAACAATAGTAGTGATATCCGATTCTCGTCTAATCTTACGGGTTGTAAGGAGTGTCTTTTTTGTGATAACTTAGTTAATCAGCAGTATTGCATAGAAAACGTCACATACGAAAAAGATATCTATCTCCAAAAAAAGACAGAAATTCTTAATCAAAAAGATAAGTTTGATAGCTATTTTGCCAGAGTAAGTAACACAGCAACCAACTACGATGCAGATAACTGTCAGGGAGAATGAGTGAGCTTTTCGAGTAATATTGAGAATGGCTATTATGTCACTAGAGCTACTAATGGTCGTAATATGATGTTTGTTGATGGTATCAATCATGCCAACAATTATTATGATGTGTTCGAAGCAGGAGTCAACAGTGATGATTTTTATGCAGTGTCTAATGCAGGAACAGGATCCAATCATCTCTATTGTTCTAGGCAAGTAGAATCGAGTAGTCATCTTTTTTATTGTTATTATATGGAACATTGCTCGTATTGTTTAGGTTGTATCTGACTCAAAAATGCATCATATTGCATCCTCAATAAACAATACAGCAAGGATGAACGACACGATCTTGTTGATCAAATCTTTTCTACAATGGAGGAAAAATGAGTATTGTGATTAGTAGGTCCAGGATGGATAAACCCATTTTATTTTAACGATACCGCTGCTTATATGATTGATGACTCATTTACCAAAGAAGAGGTAACGAAACTCTGATATCTCCGACGTGATGAGCCAATCAAAGTTGATATCCCAGCAGATGCTGAGGTTATGAAAGTGAGTGAATTGGGGAAATTTGAATGACGAAAGAACACATTATCCTGAGTGGTAGCAAAGCCTGCCTGTTCGACAGACAGGGATCCAGGACAACAAATAAATAATTTGGATTCTTCGGTTGCTACACTCTCTCAGAATGACGAAAAAAAACGAGACATTGATCCTGCAATTTTGAGTAAAATTATTGTTGACGAACAAGGAAACTACTACCGTATTATACAGATGGAATATGACTTCTTGATGAAATATGCATTACCACTTCCACGCAAACATCGACTTGATAGGATGAAAGAAAACTTTAGATTA
>SKIU01000057.1 GCA_007116275.1 candidate division SR1 bacterium
ATGTTATTGTTAATATATTTCCACTCAATACTGCTGATTGGAGTTGTTGGTTGTCTGTATTCACATAACCACTTAGGTCAATCGTATTCCCATTACTGATCGATAGGTCGTTTCCTGTTAGGGTTAGGGTTTGGTTATCTGTTCATAATAATGCACTCAAATCTTGTGAGAGACTTCAACCATTTTGTAAAGAAACTGTCAATACTGTTCCAGAAAGAGAGAATCATGTTAGTTGTTGATTTCATCCAGTCACCAAAGAGCTTAAATCTACGCTCACTGGATCTCCATTTTCTATTTCGATCGTTAATATGTTACTACCAGATAATGTTGCTGCTGTTAAATTTTGATTATCTGTTATTTTTCGTTCAAGCCGTTGTCATCCTCTATATACATAGTGATTTCCGTCTGTATGATAATTTATCTGTCATTCTACGACAGGTGAAATGGTTGCGTTATCTTTGGGAATCAAATATAATCATGCTGCTGATTGGTTGTGTGCTCAAATATTCAATGATGCTGTCGTATGAGTTGTGTCTGATGTGTCTATATTGATACCAACAGAACCAGACTGACTGTTTGCATCCTGTGCAGACAAGGTAAAAAATACCATAGCTGTAATTACCGCAGCTTCTTTTCCTATTTTAGAGGAAGTTGTGTACAGTTTTTTAAGGAGATCTAAGGACATAGATGTATCGTTAATTTATAAAATGTCAATAATTATATGTACGTATTATACAAAATACATAGTTATATGCAAGTGTATTTTTTGTTTTTTTATTTATTATCCAAATAGTGTTTTTATTTCGACAATATATTTCATATTATTATGGTCTTGTAATGCAAACCCATCTGGCACTTCTTTTACTCTTTTGGCATGAAGCCTGGATGTTACAATCTTACCAGACAAAGCAAGTTCTCCGACAAATATTGTATCTTTGGGGACTGTTTGGTTGGTGTACTGGCTATAAATACCTGCCGCTATGGCAAGATCTATACCACTATCACGAAAATCAAACTCACCTGGTACGTTGACAAAAACATCAAAGAGTCAGATATTTATCTTGAGATATCTTTCTAGTATTGCGATAACCATATCGACTCTTTTGTTGTCTACACCGATACAGTTACGTTGTGGAAATTTGTATTTTGTCTTATTGAGCAAAACTTCTACTTGTGTAATAACAGGGCGACCATTGTCTAGTCAGATAGATAAGACGGATCAGGGCATCGTACTTGCAGCCTGGAGTATGCGTTCTTTGATGTCATAGACAGGCTGAAGTCCAAATAGTGTCATCTCAAAAATACCGCTATCATCAGTATGTCCAAATCTGTTTTTTTGTCCACGCAAGAAACGCAACTGTCCAAATCTGTCACCTTCTAAATACAAAACAACATCGACGATATGTTCCAGATACTTGGGTCATGCAATTTCACCGCCTTTGGTTACATGTCCTATAATAATAATCGTGCAATTATGTTTTTTTCCAAACTCAGAGAGTTTTTCTGCACAGTATTTGACTTGGTTAGGAGATCCTGCTGATGAGTCATTGTGTTCACTATAGATCGTCTGGATAGAGTCGATGACAATAAGGTCTGGATGTTGGTCTTCTGCAGTAGTAAGGATATCTTCGATGTGGGTAGAGTGATAGATTTGTGTTTTCTGCAGAGGAGTTTTATCATCTGGATTGATCCTTTCTCGTCTATCTTTGATTTGGTTGGGTTGTTCTTCTCCGGTGAAGTATTGGATATGCATATCGTTATGACTTATAAGATCCTGGAGAATTTGGACTATGATGGTAGATTTTCCTATCCCTGGTTCTCATCACAACAGATAGATACCTCCTTGTTTGACTCCTTGTTGGAGGACACGCTGGAGTTCTGTGTTTGCAAGGGTTCGGAAACGTGATGTTACAGTACTTTTTCCAGCTGACAAAACGGATCATTGTTTACGTGTGTGTTTGGATTTACTTGTTTTGGCGCTATGAGCAACTTGCACAAATGAACCAAAAGCACCACATTGTGGGCATTTACCGAGTTTGGTAGCAGAGCTATATCAACAAGCAGAACAAGAGAACATAATACACAAAAGATTAGAAAATAGAATACCATTCAAGGCTATAGAGTATAGATAACTCTATAAATATTTTTTATAGCATAACAAAAAACACTCCCTTTGCAAGTTTGGGAGTGTTAGTATAGTTCATCTTCATATCAATCTTCATCGTTTGATTTTTTCTTATTCTTCTCAACATATTCTTGCACCACTTCACCGAGAGCTTCCATAAGCACTCCATAATCAGCATGGGATTTGTCCTGTCCTTCTTCTTCATATTGCATACCAATACCATGTTTTTCTTTGGTTTGTTGGATAAGTCTTGCTTTCTTTCTGGGATCGGGAACATTGTCGAAAGAAAAGGTAATAGCGTGGTTTATAGTAATGCTAATATCTCATTTACCAAATACTTTATCCCAAAAACTATCTTGGGTATGCATAACTGTTTCTATAGTGTCTCGCTGAAAATAATCAGTCTTGTATTCGAAGATTCACTCTCGCATAAATAAAGTGATACCTGATGGACTCAATACAAGACAGTCTAGATAAAAATCCAGAAAATCTATCGTATATTTGATCAATAACATCAGCCCCAAAGCTACAAAAATCCACAGTAAATATGGGGTTGATATATTTGCATCTAGGACAGCATATATTCCATACAATACGAAAAGTAGTAGTATGACCAAGACCGTAGGCCTGATAAACATACTACTACTATGCCCGATGATATGATCGGGTTCGTTTCCATTCAAATAGCTTTTTATGATGTATTTTCTAAACATAGAAAATATAGAAGATAATATGAAATAGACTTATGCTCCTTTCTTTGCTTCCATTCTCTTTTGTTTTTCCAAGAATTTTTCCATATGTCATTTTGCTTTTCTTTCAATCTTTTTATCTGGATTGTATGCAGGATGTGACATATGAGATGTTTCTACCTTAATCGGTCCTGGAAGTGTAGAATTGATAGTAAACTTATTTCCATCAAGATCTACTACTTCTACATCTGTATGATAAGGTATCTTTTTCTTCTTTTTTTCTTCTGCTGCCATGAGACTAGTATTATTAGTATTGTAAAAAAATCAATGCTGTTATTATATCCAATTCTTTGACAAAATCAATAGTTTTTACTGTTTTGTTATTTGATCTTTATCAAACCACAAAGCAATCTCTTTTTCTGCTTCTTCTGGAGTTTCACTTGCATGAATAAGATTGTACATAGGTCTAGCTTCTACATTTGCCAGAAATGGTGTTTCGATGCTCAAATCACCACGTATAGTTCCCAACGCTGCTTTTGCAGGTATCGTATCTCATACTATTTTTCTTACCATATCGATAGCATTTACTCATTGCAAAACCATAACGACAACTGGTCATCGAGTCATGTAATTAATCAAATAGTCTAAGACCTTTTCTCCTATCTGATGTGCCTTATCGGTACCCAAAAATTGTTTTGGATCAATATTATTTTCTTCAAAAGTTCCCAAACTTTTTGTTCACAAACGAGTTACTCGCTTCTCATCATCAGCTGGATAATGCGCCATGATTTGTTCACGAGTAGCTTGCTTCATTTGCATTGCTACTACTTTTAGTTGCCTTTGCTCAAAACGAGAAACAATCTCACCAACCAATCATCTCGCAACACCATCAGGTTTTATCATAACAAATGTTTGTTGTTTTTTGATATGTTCCAATGTATCAATTACCATACAATAATTGTTGTGACAATATAAAATATTGACATAATAATAGTTATTAGCAACTCTTTTGCAACACTAAAACCCCAAAATGTCTGATACCCCATAGCAAAAACACTTGCAATAGACAATCAAATATATATACAATTGTCATTGTCCCGATTTTTCGGGGTATTTTGTTCTATGCATTGAACGACAAAAAAACTGTTGGGGAATAGTCTAATGGTAGGACAGCGGACTTTGACTCCGTTAGTCTAGGTTCGAATCCTAGTTCCCCAAGACTAAAGGTAAAAAGATAAAAGTGGGAAATGATAAAAAGGCAAAAACTTTTGAGCACTTAAATCTTTAAGCGCTTTACCTTTCATAACTGCGGGGTGGAGAAATGGTATCTCGTCGGGCTCATAACCCGAAGATAGGTGGTTCGATTCCATCCCCCGCAACCAAAAAAAAATATACATACTGTATTATCATATCTACTTCTATCCATTACTACAATGACGATGGGGAATCGTCTAATGGTAGGACCACGGACTCTGACTCCGTTAGTCTAGGTTCGAATCCTAGTTCCCCAAAACAATAGGGTACAAATATAGAAATTTGTAGCTTAGACAATTCATCTGCCGAGATGATGGAACTGGTAGACATGCTTGGCTTAGAACCAAGTGCCTTACGGCGTGGGGGTTCGACTCCCCCTTTCGGCAAACTACGATGCTTTACAATAGACTACAATATCTTACCAACTATATACCAATACGAAAAGATACAAATAATCTTGCATTTTCTTCGTCAATATATATAGTCGCACGTATTGTGTATTTGTACAAATAATCCGAGGTAGCTCAGTCGGTAGAGCAAGAGACTGTTAATCTCTGGGTCGTGGGTTCGAGCCCCACCCTCGGAGCCATTATACCACACTATGTATTATTTATATTTTGAATGTGTATATGCCTGTTACAAAAGCTGCTGCAAAAGCTGCAAGAAGAAATGAAAAGCGTAGAGCAAAAAATCGCCCTATTAAAGATGCTATGAAAACTGGTATCAAAGCTGTCATCAAAACTAAAGAACAATGAGACAGTATTCCTGCTGATATGGTAAGTATTGCCTACAGCAAAATAGATAAAGCTCTCAAGGCTGGTATCTTAAAGAAAAAAACTGCTGCAAGAAGAAAAGCAAAAGTTGCTAAGATAGCAAACCAATAAATATACCGAGAGATACACATATCTCTCTATCTATGCCAGCTTAGCTCAACTGGTAGAGCAATCGCCTTGTAAGCGATAGGTTATGGGTTCAAGTCCCATAGCTGGCTATCATTATAATGGGGGTGTAGTTCAGTCGGCTAGAACGTCCGCCTGTCACGCGGAAGGTCGCGGGTTCGAGTCCCGTCACTCCCGCCATTATATAATACAATACCACAAATACTTAGTGCTGGTCTCATCGTCTAACGGTTAGGACTGCGGACTTTCAATCCGCCAATCGGGGTTCGATTCCCCGTGGGACCGCCAAGCAAAACACGGGTGATTAGCTCAGTTGGCTAGAGCATCTGCCTTACAAGCAGGGGGTCATAGGTTCGAGTCCTATATCACCCACCA
>SKIU01000088.1 GCA_007116275.1 candidate division SR1 bacterium
CCCAATTCACTCACTTTCACAACATCAGCACCAGCTGGGATGTCGACTTTTATCGGTTCGTCACGTCGCAGATATCCTTTGGTTGTTACTTCTTCTTTGGTGAATGATGAGTCGATCAAGTAAGCCGCTGTATCGTTAAAATAGAATGGATTCATCGATGCTGGAAAGAAATCTCCAAGTGTGCCATTCTTGTCCATTTGTGTAAAGATTTCGTCCACTTTAGCATGTCGTTCTTCTTTTGTGTATTGTTTATTGAGAATACAGTAAGATTTATTTTTGAGTCAGATACACCCAAGACAAAAGGAACATGATTGTACATAATATGAATAATATATTTCACTTGAGTCTAGTACACCAACCGAATTATATATATTTTCAGACTTTGCTATATCAATTCATCCATATAGATCTAAACATCATCCTGCTCCAGCAAAACCTGTATCAAAAATATTTTTGTTATGTAAGTTAGAACCAACCATAAATAGATTTCTACCCTGAGATACTCACACTACCCCCAATCCATTTGTTATCGATTCAGATTCTATAATATTCTGTCACTGAACATTTGAGCTAGCATAATTCTTGCCATCAACGAATGACAATACAAATTCTTGAGATTGTAAAAAAATATTTTTTAACTGTAGATATTCATCTTTATTATATTGTTTATTTTTAAACATATAGCGACTATTTTCGAGTTCGTTACATAAAATACATTCTGTACATCAGACCAAGTTAGTAGAACATCGAATATTGTTTGAATTAACCACAAATCTTGAATAAAATATATTAAAACTACTACTTATATACGAAGAATTGTAGATATTCTCACTATTATCATATACTACCAGTGCGTTGATAATATTGTGAGCATTTTCTTTTACCGATATACTATACAAAACATTTTCACTATTTGAGAGATTGAATGATAGATAGCAATTTTTGCAACTATATGCAGTAGACGCATAATCACAACTTTCTAATCATCAAAAATGGCTTAATCAAGGAAATTTTATTTGAGAGAACAATCCAACAATACTATCAAAAAAGTTTATACTATCTATACCATCATAAAACATAGCGTTTCTATCTCATTCAAATTTTTCATTGGATATAATTCCACCAATTCTATCAACATACAATGAAATACTTCATTTTTTTTTATGAAGTGTGAATGTTTTTCGACTCGCTATCTCCATCACAAAATCTCTCCGAGGAGTTTTTTTCCTTTTTTCTTGGATTTTGGATTGTCGATGTTGGAGTGTCATGGCATATAGCTAGACAAAATAAATACTATTTTTTTCGGTGGTAGAGCATCTTCATTATCCAATACAATAATGGACGCAATACAACATCATAACTCCCAAAAACTTCTATCTTTGTTCATCCCAATGACTCTTTAAATTTGCTGACGCCAGCAAGTGGATGGTCAGGGAATCATGTCGGTGCACCACCCATCATATCACAAGTCTTAATCCCCTGCTCTCTTGCTCGTCCAAATATTTTAAATTTGAGAAAATGATGTCAGCCGATTTTACTATATTTTCTATCAGAAAACCCGTACAGATAGGTAATACGATCTTTATCGTAGACACATATACTTCATGCGACGATATCATCGTCTTTTTTGGCAACAAAAAGCGCACCGCAATCATTTTTTTGCATATATTGTATGAGGTTGTGATAATCTTTTTCACTAATAGGATGAAAGCCTTTGCGTGATGATAAATTACATCGTTTTTGGTAAAATAGTTCGTATTCTTCTACTGTTGCTTCACGAAATTGGAGTCATTTTTTTATTCATTTTTTTACACGTTCTTTACAGCCAGAATTCATCTCAGCAATCAGTTCATCGTCTGTTTTTTGTACAACATAGATGATATTACTCTGTGGCATATTTTCTCTAAATGCTAGATGCAAATTATATTTTTCAATCAATCACTGTTGCATTTGCAATCTTTGTTTTTTTATCTCTTCTTTTTGCTCTCCTGATCTATGCGTGACGTTATCAAAATGGGTAATTTCATTGATTAATCACAGCTGGAAAAAAACTGTTCAAAAATCTTTTTTCAATAAAGACTTGATACGTTCCAATTCTTCTCTGACATAATTTTCATCATCTGGAAGCTCTACTCACATAATTTGTATCCAACGAATAGCAAATGGACCAACCTTTTTCTCTTTTACAGTCGCAGCATAATCTGTATCAAACAGATGTATAGTAATCGATGGTTTTGCATAAACAGTATACTGAATATCTTTTCGTCGTGATGATTGGTAGATGTTGTACATAATTATATGTCATGATAAATGCTTTTTGCCTCTGGCTTCTAGTGATTATTTTTTTGTTATTCTGAGCCTGCCTTGTTAGCAGGCAGACAAGCTCACGGTGCGCAATAACGAGCTATTATTTTTGTGTTTTATATTGTTCACTATATAAAAAATATCGCTGATAGCAAACCGATAATCTATGGAATATGATATAAAAATACATATATTTATGTCAACTATAGAGTTATTTTATATTTGTACCACAACTATGCGCCAAAGACGAGAGAAGTTTCTGTGAGAGTTTGTTTACGGAGGTATCGATGGAGTTATTACAACTTTTGCTGTAGTAGCTTGAGCCACAGGGGGATGATTACCTGTTAAAGTTATCCTTATCTTGGGATTTGCAAATCTTATCGCTGATGGTGTGTCAATGTCTGTAGGGAACTATCTATCAACAAAAGCTGAATATGCAAGATATCAAAAAGAACATGGCAAACAAAAAACTGACTATGTACCGCCAGCATATACCGCATTGGCGACACTAATATCATTTATTATTGTTTGATTTGTACCACTACTTATATATGTCTTAGATGCTATTTGGTTTGATTTTGATACTACAACACTCTTTGTGCGAGCATCAGTACTTACTGGACTAGCGTTCATTTTTATTGGTATCGCTAAGACTACTGTCGCCAAAGTTCCTTTATTACAATCAGTACTCGAGACCCTTGGACTTGGGACAGTAGCAGCATTTCTTGCTTATTATGTTGGGGTATTTTTGGAGAAATTGATAGCTGGGTAATATATTCTTGGTTATTCTGAGGATAAAGAAACAATATCATAGTGAGGATTGCTTTATGTCATCTCGAGCCTGTCAAGGCCTGCCTGACGGCAGTCAGGGATCTCATATACTAAAATAAGATCTTTCGACTACGCTCCTCTAACGAGTTGCTTCGCTCAAGATGACATCCTTGTGTGTATACTTTACACTTTTATCTTTGTACTACGTTATGTACAATCCTGACTTTATGCGTGCGGCTATTGTGCTTGCAACAGAAAATATAAGTAGCAATGCGTGATGACCTTTTGGATGTGTGATTGTTAAAGATGGTAAGATTGTTTGACAATGAAATAATCGTGTCACATCAAGCAATGATCCGACTGCACACGCTGAGATTGTTGCGATCAGAGATGCCTGTCAAAATCTACAGAGTTTTCAACTCGATGGCTGTGAGGTCTACACATCTTGTGAACCTTGTCCGATGTGCCTATGAGCGCTATATCGAGCAAGGCCAAAAAAAATATATTATGCCAATACACGTGCTGATGCCGCTACTATTGGTTTCGATGACAATATGCTATATGAAGAGATGGCTTTACCTTTGGATCAAAGGAATATTCCTCTGGAACAAATACTGAGGAGTGAGGCTTTAGAGAGTTTTGAGTTATGGAAAGAGAAACACGATAGGATCCCCTACTAAGATTTAGAAAAGTGTCGATTGTTTGTGGATCAAAGTTTTTCATAGATGGAATAGCCACACGATTGGAGAAAGTCGATAGTATCATGGTAATGTAGAGATTTTTCTGCTATTTCTATAAAAATATCTACATCACTATTGGTCAAAAAATCTTGCATTCATTGGAGTACAAAGTATTCATAATACTCTACATCAATCAACAACAATCATGTTTTGCTTTTTTCTGCAGGAGAGATATCTTTTATATCATCAAATTTTTGTACTGACACCTCGACGCTGGTGGATGTAGAATCTGGATACGCATGTCTGACATTATCAATACAATTTGCTCATTCATGAAAGGAAAATGTATCCATAATTGCTGTTCATGTATAGTTTCACAAAGCAGTATTGTAAGCATGCACTTTATCATGGACTTGTGAATGTTGGATATTTTTTTTGAGCATATCATAGGTGTGAGGTACTGGCTCAAATGATATTACATCATATCACAATTTTGCTAACTCTATTGACCACCTTCCGATGTTAGCTCAGATATTGATACAGGTTGTTTTCCCATTGTGCATTCTTGTATCATGATGCATATGTAGTCTATCTCTAATTTCCTGCTCATATCCTGGATACATTCTTCTCCATGCATCGATTGAGTTTGCTGTAAACACGCCAAATGGAGTAGTAAATGTATATTCTTTTTTTCGATTGGTTCCCAATATGTGGATCAATTCTTTACTCACCATTTTTTTAGATGCAAATACTTCCAACAAAAATAATAGAGATTGTTTACAAACAAAAGAAACTGATTTACTATAGGTTGTAGGATATACAACGTGATTTTTCATATATTTGAGAGTATCTGACATACCATTACACTGGAGTAAACTATTTTATAATACATAATTTTTCTTAAAAGTCAATATAAATGAGACTTGATTGTTTTTCAAAAAACAGTATCGATGTATTGTTTTAATTCTCCCGTCCTATGAAAAAGTACTTTCCTATCCTCCTGCTTATATTTGTCAATGGACTGGGGTTCTCTATATTTTTCCCTGTTTTTCCTTTTTTGTTAGATGATTATGGTGTATCATCGTTTTGGTACGGGCTGTTGCTGAGTGTCTACTCGCTTGGGCAGTTTTTTGCTGGACCGATATTTGGTGCTTGGAGTGATAAACATGGAAGGAAACCACTTCTCATATGGAGTCAACTAGGGACATTATTGAGCCTTCTTATTTTTATTGGAGCATTATCTTTGCCCCATATTCTTATCGGTGGCGTGATACTACCCTTACGAACAATCTTATTTTCGAGGATTATCGATGGAATAACATGATGAAACAATGGAGTCGCACTAGCCTATCTATCAGATATGACGGAAGGAAAAAGTAAGAGTAAAATGTTTGGATTAATGGGAGCAGTATTTGGTGTATCGATGATTGTGTGACCTGCTATCGGCTGAATTGCTGTCCAATATGGATGATATGTTGGTGTATGATTGGTGGCAGCGAGTATATCGCTCGTCACACTCCTCTTTCTTGCTTTTTGACTCCAAGAATCACTGCAAGTGGACAAAAGAGATACCACACC
>SKIU01000010.1 GCA_007116275.1 candidate division SR1 bacterium
AAATCTTCTAAAAATAACGAACAAAAAACATCACTAAATCAAATATCTTTCATAGTACGACGAATATTTTCCAGTATTGGAATGAGTTCATTAATATCCTCCCCAGAAAACTTAAACGACAAAAATCCTTTCATTGTTGTATGTGCTTATACGTTATTAAAGTGAGTATATAACTTAAAAATATTATCAAACAAACTCGCTACAGTCAATGGTCAAACTCCACCAGGGATCGGTGTGTAAGCGGCGACTTTATCCTTAATAAGATCCAGTTGCACATCTCCCACAGGTTTACCATCTTTGTAGCCATAACCAATATCGACAATAACTTGACTCTTTTTGTTATTGATATATTTTTCATCTATGACATGGATGACCCCAGTACAGGCAAAAATATAGTCTGACTGTTGGCATAGTGCGTACATCTCTTCTTTGGGTGATTTACTATTGAAGCTTAAGACCGTTGCTCATTTTTTCATCAGATGTGTCGCTAAAGGCTTTCCGATAAGATTACTTTGACCGACAATACTAACCATTTTTCCCCAGACATTGTCCAAATCATATTCTTTCAGCAGTGTCATCGCCGCTTGCGGTGTCGCTCCGAGAAAGTCTATCGTTCCAAAACTATCCATCCCATAAATCATCCCACCCATTGCGTCGATATCTTTACTTGGATCTATGTGCTGTGTTATCTTTGATGTATCAGCCCAGAGTGGATCAGGAAGTGGCAGTTGGACAATGATCCCTACGCAGGCAGGATCGGAGTTAAGAAATTGTATCAAGTCTATGATCTCTTTTTGTGTTCAGCTTTTGGCTTTGAGCTTTCGGCTATCTAGTTGGGGGAAATCAGTTTCAGTATCCTGCCCAAAAACCTCTACATTGATGCCAATATCTTCTCCAAATTTCTTTTTAAATCCTACATACGCATTAGACGCACTATTTTCTCATACAAAAACAATCGCCATATAAACCTTTTTAGATCAAAAGACGTGTGTTGCTTTTTGTTGTAACTGCTCTTTCATAACCGCAGCATGAGGTCTTCCATCGAGTATAAGTGTCATAATATCGTATGTGTTAAGATTGAGGAATTTGAGACGAGAGGATATGAATGAGTTCGTCATTGACTCAGGTATAATTCACTATTTTTTTTGTCACCAAAGATGCTATAACTGAAAATATCTCTTGTTGTGTTAATAGAGATGTATCCGTTCATGTTGCATCAGTAGATATCTCAGCATGATTGAGATTGTTCAAAGCAAAGTATCCTCCATTATTAAGGTTGTTTTGAATATGATTGAGTACAACTTCTTCTTTGTTAGTGAGTGTTTTCATATTGTATATGATAAATACATAAATCGTATGCAGCATGTTTGTATGTCCCTGTAGTTTCATCAAACGTTAGTTCTCCATAGTATCAAGTATAGCCAGAAGTTCTTTTTTACTCTGCGTACATCAAATAAGTATAATAACTTACTGATATATTCTATAGGAAGATCACATCTATCATCAGCAAACTATAGTATCTATAATCGATTTTGTTATAGCAACCATAGAATGTTTGACATATAATTACGTATTTTTATAATACTTATTTATATCAACAATACAACCTTTCCTATTGAAAAAGGAAGTAAAAATACTAGACTATATTTGTATATATGTCAGCTGGTAGCTTAGAGTTAACAGCTAAAAGCAAAAATTTACCTCATAAAAATTTTCATGGCAAGAACCAATAAACGTGGAATAGCAGCCAATAAAGCAAAACTCCAAAAACAAGCAGCAAGACTCAAAGGAGGAAGAAGATTTGAATATCCCAAAAGAAAGCTCACTCTCGAGCAAGGAAAAGAGCTTGGAGTACTTGGAGTAGTAACTAACCCCAAAGGTCGTGACTATACTCGATTTTTGCGTGGAAGAAAAATTTGTCGAGAGACAAGATTGCGTGTCGATCCAGATGGTTATAGATATATAAAAACTCCCGCAGGAGGTGGGGAGTCAGTACAAGTGCCTATAAGCGGACGAACAAGAAAAAAGATGATTAAAGCTACTCGTCAACGTGCATAGCAGCTTCTTTTTTCCCCTCTTTTTCTCCAAATAACTGTGTAAATACATCATACATTCTCTTTTTCCATCATCATATTGTTTTTTCTGTTTGCTGATTGAGGGGAGCTTTGATATAATTATGTTCTTGCATAGTTTTGATGATATAATTTTGTACTGCATTTTTGTTATTATTATCAGATCAGTCAAATAAACTCTTATTGTTACTCAGATATTCTGATACGATAGGATATATCTTTTTAAGAACAGCAAACCAATCCCTTCAAGTAAATGATAGATCTGATAATGGTACAATAATAGTGGCTCATTGATATCCAATAACCATACTTGGATCTAGTTTATCAGCTGCGTCTTTATTTTTGGGTAATTTACCATTACTATCTCTTTTACTAATTTCTATGACAGGTTCTTTTGCGTGAACTGATTGACTAGGTCAGAGAGGCGCGAAAGTTCCATTGTCATTTTTTTGTGCAACATCCAGATACGATCACTCTGTGTCATATATGTCAGGAGATATATATCCTGAGAGTGTATACAATCCATCTTTTTTCTCTGCTGTCTTTTTTTGTATGTGCTTCCAAAAGTCTTCCTTACTATAAGGATAGTCCTCTAGTCATAGCGTTGTTTTATTCCTCAGTCATTCTCCCATAGTCCCGATATATACAAACTAAATTATATTATTATTGGATATTGTATTCTTCCAATATAGGTATCATAATAGTCTCTTTGAGTACATCAAGAAAGATATCTTTATCAAGCGTAAAGTTTGCCATAAAGTCTGCGTCACTGACGTTGTTTAACTGATTAAATAATGTATTGATAAACACTATTTTACTAGAATCTGTCTGTGCGAGTGATTGTACTATCATACGATACAGATCGCTATTGATCACGATATCTTTGACATCAAAGAGTTGTTGTGTAAATGGTACTGATATAATTTTTGCAAATTCCGATCTGAGTATCTCTCTTTGTCCTTCAAAGTTATATGAACCATCAGCTTGTGGTACACCAGATATAAATCCAAGTTCCTCAGCTTCTCTTATGTAGCTATAATATGGGTCATCAGTATTGATGACGTCCCCCATAACACTTGGTCCATCAGTATCGATACGGTGAAGATATAGTTGTTTATAGGTAAGCATCATGATTTTAATAGCTTCGTATCTTGTAATAAGTTTATCTGCATCTATATATCTATTACCATCATCATCAGTTGTATATAGACCTTCAGTAATACCTTGTTTAAATGCATAATCTGCATAGTGTGCAAATCGGTTATCATATGATACATCAGCAAAAGGAATATTGCCAGTATATAACAGGTCTTCAGATGTTATACTAAAATTATTAAATTCAATTCCTAATATTTTAACAACTGTCTTGAGTACTTCGGCTCTTGTTATATGATCATTTGGTGCATAGATCCATAATCATTGATTTGTCCCTCTTCATCTATGTAAACACGATATACGCATGATTTCGATATATGGAAATCATCGATGTCCGATGGTATCGTCAAAAGATCCATTAGCTAAATACAATTCATCATCATATATACATGCTTTACCAATAGGAGCAGATCCATGTGTTCTTGGAGGTGTCCCACATTGCCCATCGTAGTAACTTCCTGAAAAATCACCATCTGGACAGTAGTCAGTAGATGATCAACCACCTCATCATCCTCAACCAGTTGTTCTTCTTCTGCATTCACCATTTCTCAATACAAATCCATCTGGACATTGATTACAGTCAGGATAGTTGGTTGTTCCATTCTCACAGATAGAAGATGGGAGAGTCCCATTCCATCCAGCAAATTCACCTATGGATCATTGACTATCAAAAATCCATCCAGTCACTTGTGGACCATTTTTTATAAAACTTCCTGATGCTTGACTGATCCAGGTTTTGTTTGTAAAATCAAAATCTATTCATCCTAATACTCGATAGGTATGCCCTCATCGTATATGTCCTAGCGCACCATAGACATTGTTACTATCCACACCATTACAGTTAGTAAACAATCCTCCTGTAAGTGTGAGCGCATTGTATGAGCTATCAATTGATTGTAGACCAGTAAGTGTGTTTGTGTCCAATGGCCAGAGTCTAAATCATCTTTGATTGTTATAATATAGACCTTGTAGTTGTTCACTACATCCATTGATAGTATCAGATCATATAGTGACTGATACTGGAGTAGTGAGTGTTTTGTTATTTCTCCAGAGGAAGATACCATTGAATGCATTGTGTACATTAAAATTTATCGTGCTATATTGTTGATCTATATCAGAAAATACTCCAGTTAATCATGCAGGGAAAGAGAGAGAGTTAGCATGGCTAGCTCATCCAAATATAAAAAGGGAGATAGATATAAGCAGGAAGAAGTGCTTCATAATAATTTTTTATGACAGATTAAAATGGGATATTTGGCATAGCTTCGTATTCGATGACAATAGATGCATGTCACTGTATCCACTGATTGGTTCACGATCCTATTCGTGATGTGCTACTTTCATCAAATCCTTCAGAGAGTACCATTCGGTTCATATCTAGAGGAATGTTTGTATCAATCTCATCTCGGTTGCTAGAAGAAACACTATGATTATGTGTACCTGTTGCATGATAAAGTCACGATCGATTGTTTTCGCCATATTGATCAGCTGTCCATCCAATTATTATTCAAGATATTGTATTATTTGATACATCTATATTGTACTGATATTCTAGTGATCATCCTCTGAGTCTAAATCTTTCTTGTTCGTTTCATAAAACGTCAGTATAGGTCTGATTGGTTCTAAAGGGAGTAGAAATTTGCATAAATATTTTTGTCACCAAACTGTTTGCAGGGAGCTGGTTTGTTGTCAGAGGGATTAGTAAAAGTGGACTTGCAGGATAATATCAATTATTGAGATCATTATAATCAAACTCTCCAAGTTTGAGGTATTGTGTAGATTGTCATACAATAACCACATCACCATCATCGTTGAGTCCTAAGACAGCACCAGAATTGCCAGTTGCATGGCTAAATCTGAGCCCCATGGTTCCAGCGACGAGAGTAGTGTTGATGTCAAGTACATTACCTGGAGTAAAGAGAGAGGATGTTCCAATACCAAGAGGTCAAACAAAGAGTCAGAAATCTTTGTTGATGATAAAATCGGTATTGTCAGCTAAGGATTGATTTTCTGATCTCATAAATATTTGATTATCTTCTATTCTGATGAAG
>SKIU01000023.1 GCA_007116275.1 candidate division SR1 bacterium
AAAAATATCCGTATCATAGGGACTTGTTGTATCTTGCAAGACCATACACATACGTTCAAATCACATCCCTGTATCGACGCTTTGTGCAGATAGTTTGGTTAGGTTTCATGCATCATCACGATAGTACTGCATGAATACGTTGTTCCAAATTTCCATCCAGTTGTCTGGATCAGATGCAACATCACTATCTTCTGGTGGTACAGCTGGCCCTCCGCGCTTATCTCCTATTCGATAAAAAATCTCGGTATCGGGACCACATGGACCTACCGGACCAGGACTTCGTCGGTTATCATCTGCTCATAAATATGAAATCTTGTGTACTCCTACATCCTTCCAGTATATCGCACTTTCTTCGTCCCTGGGAGCGTTGTCATCCCCTGCAAATACAGTAACTGCTATTTTTTTGGGGTCTATTTTTTCTCACAGCCATTTTTTGTCAGTCAAAAATTCCCAACTTCGCTGAATAGATTCTTTCTTGAAATAATCTCCTAATGATCGGTTTCCCATCATCTCAAACATAGTCAGATGTGTATCATCCCCCACTTCATCGATATCTATGGTTCTCACACATTTTTGGATATTGAATAATCTTCTTCCTAGTGGATGTTCCTTTCCAGAAAAATATGGGATAAGTTGTTGCATCCCTGCAAGATTAAACATCGCAGTACTAGATTTATCTGCTATGAGTGATGCTTCAGGTAGATGTTTGTGGTTTTTGGATATTCGGAATTTATTTCGGAGTATTCTTAGTTCTTCTGCTGATATGTTGTTGGTAGATGAAGATGTCATAGAGTATTGTATTCAGATATAAAGCTATTAGCTTTTAGCCCTGCCTGCGGCAGAGGCAGGCTTAGCCATTAGCTTATTTTTTAGTTTCATACTTGTTTGAGTGTTCCACTTGCTAAGCTACTAATGAACTCGTGTAATGCAATCTTATATACACCATCTGTTGTCAAAAAGTATAGTTCTGGTCTATTCCCCGTAGATTCTGGGATGGCGAAATCGATAATTTTTTCTTCATTCACATCAAACTGGAACCTAAATAAATAGCGTAAGACATAATCTCTTCTAAATGCATCACCATCTTTTACAGGTGAACTATCATATACAGTAAATGTTTGATTTTCTTTATCAAGAAGGTAGACATATCTAGAATTGAGTGATGCATGGACTACAGTATCTGATCCATAACTACTACTCACTTTATCTCCTCATTGGAGTGGTATCTGACGAGCGCTGAGCATCGTACTTGCTCATTCTCTCCAGAATTGGTATAATTTTGCGTCTGTTCTTGACCATGCCATAAATGATCCATCAATAGTGTAACTTGAAAAGCCATCACTGAATGAGATACCATCAACTGCCTCTGTTATAACGGCATTTGATTGTCATCATTGATATTGTGTTTGCGATCACATCATATTACGATATCTTGTCACCAAATCTGATCATGTTCAACCTACAGCAAAATTTTTATGAAAAATATACATATTAGCTTGTCCGTATACATCCACAGCATCGATATCAGTCGGGAATTCTTCATCAGTTGTTGTTACTGTTTCTATTCATGCATTGGTTATATTGTATATAGTATCACTTGTATGACAGTACAATCCGTTTCTTAATAGATTTTTAGCACAACCAACCATTGGTATAGATAAGCCGAAATCAATCAAAGATCCCCTCACACTACTATTTAACAGTCATATCAACACACCTTGTGTTCCTGCTACTACTATATTGTTAGTAAATCCAATATACATCAAGTCTCATAGTGCATTACGTTCGGCATTATTAAAGGATATAATTTGTGCTGAAGAACTAGCATCATTAAAGGTAGCAAAATCATTGATATAGATGATATTAAATCATTCATAGTAATTTTTTTGGATGATGTTTTTAAGCTGTGCTACATCATCTAACCGTCTTCATCTTCACTCTAATGTGTTTAATTTTTGCATAGTTTCATGGTATTTTTGTCCTTTAGCATCAGAAGTTGGATCCATAGAGAGAAATACTTGGATATCTTTTTTGATATCGTCTATTGTTACATCCACCAGTGTTCACTCATCAGTAAACATCACATCTGTTTGTGTGAAATTAATCATTTGTGATAAGACATGATAGAATAGAAACAATATTAATATACTCAGTATACCTACTGATACATAATATTTATTAGCTAATATTGATTTCTTATATTTCAATAATCCTGGAGCTGACAATGCTGATATTTTAGGAAATTTGAATTTTGATTTAGTGGAAACGTCTACTCTTGTTGATGATCATTTCACGAAATAATGTGTAATAAATCATACTTTATCTGTATCTATTCTTGATTGTAATAGTGCTTGTGTTGCTCACAATAAATCCGGTTCTGGATCGTCAAAATGTGACTCCAATTCTTGGACATCCACATCATCAAGTACATCTGTTATTTTTGTTCCTAGATATACTATCTCATCATGACTTTCTACATCTCATTCGATAAAATCAGAAAATACATCTATTTTATCATCAGATTCGGTAGTATTATGTAGAGAATAATATAATTTTTGATTTCTAAATATCATCACGGATACATCTCCTATCATAGATGTCATCAATGTATTATCCACGACAAGTTGTACAAATCATTTGAGATGAAATACATTAACTGTATCCATTTTTTGTGCAAAAGCCTTGAGTTTTGTATTAAGTGATTCTAATGACTGTTCAAAAATATCTTTTATTTTTTCTATGTCATAGTGTTCGATAGAAGCACTATCAGCAAAATCAGCAAAGACTTCCTCAATAATATCTTTTTGATAGTCCCTAAAACTATCAGTAGCAAACAAAATATATGATTTGAATTGGATCCCATTACTGAGTTTTTTATTTAACTCAAAGATAGATGCGTCATCAGTATAATGTATTTCTTTATGTGATATTTGCATGGATACGATAAGATATAAATTGCATATATAGCTTAGAATTTGGAGTCTCGATACTCACAATAACTATTATCCAAACCATTTACCCTCAAGCAAGGAAATGTTGAGCATTTTGTGCTCTTTTTTTCACTATATCCAATCCAGCTATCTTTTCAATAGCAAGTAACGAATAATAGCATATGGTAAATAGAGGCTATATCGTACTTTGATTGCATTTTTACGAGGATTTACAGAAAGTCTTCGTAACCACTCTGCCCAACCGCGAAATATACGAGGAGCTCTTTTTTCTTCTCCTGCCCAAAAATCAAACAATCCTCAGACAGACAATGTTAATATTTTATGCTTTTGTAATATATTTTTATTCTCATGGACCCATATTTCTTGTAGTGGTGTTCATCTTCACACTAACAATACTTGTTTTGCTCAATCATAGTCATCAAATACATCAGTATCTAATGATTGATATCCATTACTAACAATACCAACATGATATCACTTATCGCTGAGAAATTGTTTTGATTTGTTTATAACTTCCTGAGTTCATCCATAGATATGCACTACAGTACCGGACGGCAGAGATTCTAATAGTGGTAGTGTAATATCTGTTCCATTACAATTAGAGAGCCAGGATGTTTTACTATTTACATGACTAGTTTTTACTGCAAATCGATAAAATAGCTGTAAGGCAATCCCATCAGGTAAAAGAAAATCTGCTGACTGTAACAATAGCCTATACTTATTTATGTCATCTTGAGCGGAGTGCGGCGAAGTCGAAAGATCTTGGTCTATCATATAAGATCCCTCCACCGCACCCCAAGGGCACTTCTTTGCTACGACTCAGGGCACGCTCGGGATGACAGTCGCATTAAATACGTTCTCTTTTATAGCATTTGCAAAATAGAGAAAATGAACGACACAATGGCCGTTACTTTCTCGGCAACTAACGATATCATCTATCGCTTGTTTGGGAGAATTGGTATAAAGTTTATTGAGAATAGAAAACATCATATACTAGTGAAATAATATTATTGTGATTTATTTGCTTTTTTGATCAAAAGTGCAACAAACAAAATAACAAGGAATGCAACCAAACACATCAGTGGGATAGTCAATCGGCCAAAATAATTTACCTTGGGAATGAAACAAGGGTTTTCAATAGCACATACTCCTCTAATCTGGGGAAGATACAATTGTGCTACTTGATATATCTCTACCAGTATTCATACAATAGCAAATGGAATTATATAATCAATGGCATCACGTGTTTTTTTCCATAATCAAACGGCAGAGAGAAGAACAACTGGATACATACATATTCTCGCATACCAACACCATAGACAAGGATCCATTGCATTAGCAGGGTTAAATATATCTCATGATTGGATATTGGCGATGGGGTCACCGTATCGACCGTAATACAAGGATCATGCTGTTGCTACCAATGCCTGGATAAAAATAATTCGCATACCGTATTTTTTGATTCGGTTCATAGATATAGTTACAAATAAACGAAAAACATTTGTCATCTCGAGCGCGCCCTAAGCGGGAGCGAGGAAGTACCCTTGGGGCAACTAAAAGAAGTGGAGACCTGCATACCGCAGGCAGGGATCTTAATAATACAAAGATATCTCCATTAGGCTCGTATTTACTCGCTGCAGTCGATATGACATCAACGGCTCTTATGTATTTTTTTTATCTACTATTGCAAGTAGACTCTGGATGTATATGATGCTTAATAGCCAAAAAACAACTTTTTGTCTTAGCTAACAACACTAAATATTTATTTTTTGTCTGTGCATATTTATGCAGTATATCCCATTACACTGACACAGTACGTTCTCCTTTCTTGAAGCTATTGGTACTGTCAAAAAAATAGCACAAAGAGCAAAAAAAATGGAATTACCAGCTATAGCTATCACCGACTACAATGGCATGTATGGTGCGATTGCTTTTTATGGTTTAGGCAATGACTTGTGATTTAAGCCAATAATTGGCGCAGAATTAGGTTTTGTTTTGGATATCAACAATCACTACACACTCGACAATATCTGAACTATATGTTTGCTTGCAGCTGACAATAATGGTTATCACAATCTTATGAAACTTGCTTCTTTTGCCAATACTATAGGCATAGAAACAAGACCCAAAATTGATATACAGACACTCCAATCACATAGCGAATGAATTATCGCAATCATGGGTTATGAACAGTCACGGCTTGGAAAAATGATCATCAATGGTGAACAAGAAAGTAAAACGACGGAAATTATTGGTCAAATACAGAAAGCCCT
>SKIU01000011.1 GCA_007116275.1 candidate division SR1 bacterium
ATATCGCATGGGGAATATGTACTTGGGGATTTGGAAGAAGGAAAACGACTAATTATTGATAATTTATAATGCCTCCGGCGGGTTACTTTTTTCATCGGCAAAAAACACCCAAAAACCTAGTCAATTAAAAACTGGGAGTTTGATTGGTGAACTTACTTAGTCGTAGTAATCTTTCCAGTACTTTTCGTTTGACTTGCTTTTGTTACTTTCTTATAGTTACTTTGCTTTGTCTTTTCATGATTTGATATGCTCAAACAAGAATATAGATTAACTACTAGGGATGTTCGCTATCTTGTGAAGAAGAGGAACTATTTTGTGCATGATATGTTGGGGATGTACTATGTTCCACAATACCCTAATCGTCAATATAATCAATTTTCTGTCACTATCGGTGTTAATGTCTCAAAAAGTGCGGTGATGAGGCATTTTCTTAAAAGGGTTGTGATGCGTTATGTCGCAGAACATAATCTAATTGAGAAGCAATTTAGGCAATGATATTATAAATGTTTTTTGATGATTCATAAACCCCAGATACCAGTACTCCAAAAACTTATTGCAAATTCTGATAGAAAAGCTATACAGAGAGTGTTAGAAGCTAAGTTGGATGTTTTTTTTAATCGTTTATATCAGCGTTTATGAGTATCTTCAAGAAAATAAAGGCATGATTATCATCTTTGATGTCATCACAACCACAACAAGCAGATAAGGATGAATCTGTTATTTCTTGAGATGTTTCTTCATCTGATGATAAAAAAAATCAACAACATATGCACTGGCATGTGGATACGATGTTGATGGTTAAGTTTTGGTGAGTGTGACTTGCGATAGTTGCTTTAGCATATGTTATTTTCCAATCATTAGATGCTTTATATCTGATTCTTGGTGCATATATTATCTCAATAGCTTTGGAGTCAGTTATTCTATTTTTCTCATGACGTGGATTGTCTAGATGATTTTCTATATTTCTTTCTTATCTCATCGTTGTGGCTGTATTTTTGTTATGATTTATTCTTATAGTTCCTTTTGTCTTTAGTCAAACAGCAGCAATGATAGATATGGTTGTTGCAAGTATTAAATCATTTCAAACTACACTTTCTACTCAATGACTTGTTGTAATAGTTTCAGATATTAGTTGGTTGCCATGATATGCGAAAGAATATCTTTTAGAGATAGTCAGTGATCCACAGTTTGCGGGAACTATACAAAGAGATTTACAAAATAATATATCACAACTTGTTTGATTATGAACAAGCTATGCTCAAGATATCGGTAATATTGCTGTTAATGTTATTACAGGATTTTTCTCTCTATTAGCACAATTAGTTATTGTTATTACGCTTGCAGTCTTTTTCTCTATAGAGAAGAAAATAGTTATGAGATTTGTTGCCTGATTGTCAGGAAAGTCTGATTATGACTATATGTATGCAAAATTAGATAGAATTTATAAGAGGCTCTGATTACGATTAAGATGACAGACTATTGTCTGTTTTAGTGTAGGTTTGTCGGTATTTATTGTCCTGTATATATTAAGTTTATTTTGATTTGCTTTGCCAAGTATTGGATCACTTGCTATTATTGCCTGAGTGACAAACTTCATTCCATACTTGGGGCCATTCTTGTGAGGGATACCTGCTTTGTTACTTGCAGCAGTTAATTTTGGTTGGTGGGGAATCGTTGTGGTATTTTTAGCATATGCAGTTATACAGCAACTTGAGAGTTCTTTTTTAACCCCTTATGTTATGCATAAGACTGTTGGCATTAGTCCATTGCTTGTCCTTATTTCCTTGATAGTGTGATGATTGGTTATGTGATTTGTTGGTATCGTTCTTGCTGTACCGATAGCAGTTATTGTTAGTATGGTATATGGAGATGATACATAATGCGTGTTTATTTTTGTTGTAGTGTTGTTTTGTTAGATTTCTTTACTTTGTCGTCTGTTTTCTTATAGTAAGACCTGTTTCATCTTTTTTTGCGAATCATGAAAAAGAAAGTCTTACATCGATATTATCTCTTGCTTGCTCGTATGGCAAAAAGATATATCAATCGTCACAATCCCCTTATTATTGGTATTAATGGAAGTGTATGAAAGACATCTTGTAGGATGATCGTTGCACAGACCTTAGAGAAATTTTTACCTCATAAAAGAGTCTATACATCACCAAAGAATTTTAACGGTGAGTTGTGATTGTCGTTATCTATCTTTGCGATAGATAGCTTTTTGCCAAGAGTCTATGATTTTTTGTATGCTTTTTTTCATGCATTCCATCTTGCTTTTATTAGTAGGAGCTGTCCTTATGATATATTAATCTTGGAATATGGAATTGATCGTCCTGGAGAGATGGATTTTCTTTTGGATATAGTACAACCAGATATTGGTATCTTTACAGCTTTGGACAGCGTGCATAGTGAACAGTTTGGTGATCCAACGGCTATTGCAGAGGAAGAAATTAAAATGATATTAGCAACCAAAGAAACTGCTTTTTTGAATAGCAATGATAGTTATGCTATGCAATTGTCTCCGCGTATAGATATTGAGCAGTTTTTCTATCAGACGGAATGATATGATAGCAATGCAGATATTCGTATGGAGAATGAGCTGTTTGTCTATGATGAAGATGTCTATGTGACTTTTGATTTGTTTGTAAAACAAACTAAAACAACAATAAAAACGAATATGATTGGGAAGGCTCACAATGGTTATGTAGGTGTTGCATTGACTATAGCTGATATGCTTTTGTATAAATATGACAATAAAAATATACTTGCTGATTTGGATGCTATTAGGATGGAGTACGAGTTACAGCCATGAAGATTGAGTATATTTCCTGGTTACATGAATAGTGTTATTGTGGATGGTACGTATAATGCATCTCCACGTAGTGTAAAGAAAATACTGAGTACTGCACATCTTTTGAAACAGCAATTATATCCTGATCACAAAGTTGTGGCTATTATTGGTGATATGAGGGAGTTGTGAGATTTTGCTGAACAAGAGCACAGGCAGATAGTTTCTTATATTCAATGAGTTGCAGATAGAGTGTTTCTTGTAGGGGATATGGTACAGCATACCTATGACGAATTGGTAAAGATATGATTTGATATGCAGACGGTTACGCAGTATCGTTCATCATCGCGTGCTGGTGATGATCTGAGAGCATTGATACAAGAAAGTGATGATAATTATGTTTTGGTTTTTAAGGGTAGTCAAAATACTATATTTCTGGAAGAATCTATCAAACAGGTCTTAGCCGATCCTGCTGATGTGGTTAAATTGCCTAGGCAGTGAAAGTGGTGGTCTGATAAAAAGCAAGCGTTTTTTGATAGTATAGAAGAGTAGTTTATATTTTTTCTTTGTGGTATCAGTATCTCCGGGATCCTTTTTTTATATTGCTATAATATTAAAAGAATGATTTATTATTATTTCTTTGTACTTTTGTCATGATACAAAAGTACCAAAAAATCTAGGACTTTACAGTCTTCTGTTTGGTTTGTTATTTGTTTTGTGTATACGAACAATCCTCCTTCCCATCCCGCACCAATTACCTTTTTTTTTCGCAATAATTGGTGCTGCACGGGACCCAGTCGGATTGTTTAGTTGTATATTGCTTTCATATTATTTATTTGTGATTCAGACAGTGTAAAGTCCGGGTTATGGATTATATTTTTGCCATTTGTAGCTTTTCAGCCATCCTTTCGGGAGGCCGGCGTTTTGTGTATCGACTGTTTACTTCAGATTGGCTAGTGTTATTCTTTGTTACATACAATCTAAAGTCTGTATATATTTGCAATTTTTGGGGTTTGTGGATATACTTAGGTGTATTTATTTTTTCCTGTGATGGGTATGGAGGAGTTGGAATTGCAAGTAATAGAAGATAATACTATGGAGTATCTTGCGTTGTTTAATGCTATAGATAAGCATTTGGATAAGGTTTTAGGTGTCGATATATTTTTGCCTTTTAATGAGAAGGTGAAGCGTCTTGCTCATGGTACTTATACGATTTCTTGGTTTGTAAAGATACATCAGTATCAACTCAAATATTTTGGAGAATTGAGAAATCATATCACTCATGGTATCAAGCAACATGGACATACGATGGCCTATCCAAGTAGTTATGCTATCAAAAAACTGCAACATTTTAGAGATGCTATCTTGGAGCCGCCGAGAGCTATTGATGTTTTTGCGAAAAAAGTGTATGTCTGTCGTGATACAGATATATTTACTGATGTTTTATATACTATGCATGAGCATGGTTATACACATGTCCCTGTTTATGATGGGAAAAATCACTTTGTTGGTGTCTTGACTGAATGATTGGTGTTGCAGTGGTTGGCTGAGCATGTATCCAGTAGTGGAACAGTTTCTATAGATGGTGCTATCATCAAGGAGTTACCGTTGAAATATAATAACAATGACTATCTATTTGTATCCAAAAAGAAAAATATCTATGAAATAGATCAGGTTTTTACGTTTAGAAGGCAGGAACAAAAGAGATTGGGTGCTATTTTTGTTACTGAGCATGGGAAAAGTACAGAAAAAATACTTGGTATCGTCACTGGTGGAGATGTTGCGTTGGTGGATACGTATGTGATACATTAAAGTATAAAAGTATCCGTCATTGCGAGGAATGCAATGACGAAGCAATCCAGGCCATTATATTTGTCATTCTAAGCAGAGCGAAGAATCCAGGATTACATAATAATTTGTTTTTGTTCTTTTTGTCATTGCTACAAAACATTTCCCTTACTTTTTGCCATTGTTACAATACCCCGAGGGCACTTCCTCGCTAGCGATCAGGGCGAAAGTAGCAAAAAAAATCTAGCGAAAACAAACCCTGCCTACCGGCAGGCAGGCGCAAGTGTTTTCGCAAACTTGAAGTCAATTTCCGCTTTTCAGCGTTTCGCGTGTGCATTGTATTCTATAGATTGACTGCCTCTTTTCCTGTTTTTTTTGTGCACAATTTTCTAGCGTTTTGCGGTTGGTTTGTTTACATTGGATTGGCTAGACTTATTTTTAGATTAAGACAGTTTGGAGGTTTTGTTATTTAGTTTTGTCATCTCGGCCTTTAGTTTTTGATTTCCTGGATTCTTCGTTTCGTTTCACTACACTCAGAATGACGATTTTTATATTTTTCTATTTGTATGGATTTTGGGAAGTGGGGGGAGTTGATAGATGTGTTTTTGGAAAAGAATAGTCAGATCAATCTTTCGGCGAT
>SKIU01000062.1 GCA_007116275.1 candidate division SR1 bacterium
TGATCAGCGACCAATTCATCTATCGTATGTAGCGATCTTTCCATAGATTTCGTTTCTTTTTCTCGTGTCTGTATACTGTTTTTGCTTATATGGGGATTGGCATCGATATATGATTGCAGTGTACTCTTTTCATCTTGGAGTTCTTTCTGTAATCATTGTATATCGTTCTCACGTTGCTGTATCTGTACCGTTAATGACTGCATTTCTTGTTTCTGTTTCTGTTGTTTTTCTAGTAAGCCTTCAATAGCCTGGAGTTTCTTTTCAGATTCTTTCTTGGTTGTATCTATCTCCTGTCGCTGTGTATACAATGACTCAATCTCTTTCCATGCATTAGCTTGGAGAAAAGATTTGATACGATCGATGCGTCCTTGTATATCTGTGATAGCATCCATGTATTTTTTATTTTTATCTTCATAATCTAGTCATTTGATTGCATTATCGATAGTAGTACGTTTTTTTTCTAATCAGTCAAAAAAGTCATGCAATATCGTACCTGGTTCTTTGTCTAGCTGTAAGAGTTGCTCATCGATAACTTGGAGTTTTTTTTGGATATCTTGGATATGCTGGGTATGATTGAGTGTGTTGCGGTTTTCTTTGAGCGTCTCAATCTCTTTGTGTAGCTGAGCAATTTGTTTGTCTCAGAGATATTTACTGACGATAGTATGTATTTGTTGTACAGATCTCGTATCGGTTATCGCTAGTGCCTGTTGCAATGCATCCACACATTCTTTGATATCAGGATTGTTGGTACTAATAGTTTCTATACGTTCTTGGATTTTTTGTACTGCTATATCTATCTCCTGCAATTTGGATTCATGATTTTTTTGCTGTAATAGGAGATTATCCTTATCTTTTTCTAAAGATGACTTTTCACGTTTTATGTGTTGATGTAATGCACGATAGCTTTCTGTATCGGGTTTGAGTTCCAAATCAGCTAACTGTTTTTGGTAGTCATCGTAACGTTCTTGTAACGCCTTTTGTTGTTGTTCGTAATAATTTTTCTCTTGCGCCAAATTTTTTCCAGCTTGCATACATGCCTGGATGGTTTGGTAAGCGAATAACAATGTATTATTGCTCGGTGCAACTGACAAATCAAGTGTATCTACAATAGATCTATAAATATTAGGATCAATCTTTTTTTCCAACTCCTGTTGTTGTATAACGGCTGATGATATTGTTTTTTTTATACTCGATTCATCAGGAATATTAGCGTTTTTGATCTCTTCTTCGATAGTATTTTTGCGATTTTTGGCGGTTAGTATATCTTGTTGGAGCGTTTGTATTTTTTCCTCGTGTTTTTTAATAGATGACTGAAAATTATCGACTTGTTGTGTGTAACTATGGTAGCGTTCTTGTACTGAAGTAAGCGTTTTCTGTACATCTGCAAGTATTGGTTTCGCCTGTTCGGGGATATCACAATCTTGCAAACTAATCTTGTCCACAATATGTTCTCGTTCGTGGATTGTTGATTGATGCGAACCTAACGACGACCAATTTTTGTGTGCTATAAGTGCATGAAAAGCATCTATAAAAGATTGTATATTGATGCGTAGTTTGGCGTCTTGATGCTGAGTATCACCAAGGATTTTTTTCTGTAGTTGTACCTCTCTCTTTTTTTCAGCAATACGATCTTTAGCACTATCTATACTCATGAGATCAAAGACATTTTTCAGGATTTCGATTCTATCAGCAGGAGTAAGTTCAAAGATATTTTGGCTTTCTTGCAACAAAAACATCGTGCTTGTAAATACCTCCCTTGGTGGCAAAATCGTGGTAAGTGTTTGCTGTAGATCTGTCTCGTTTTTATAGCTTATTTCTTCTAGATAGACACCATTTTTGACCAAAAGATCCTGAATATCAGTTCCTGTAACAAGGATTTCATCATTATCTAAAAGAGAATTAACTTTCTCCACATTATTGATGATAAACTGTTGTGAAGAGCAAGATTCTTTACTTTTCCCCTGTTTCAATGACCTGATAATCAAATAATAAGTATCATGGATAGAAAAGATTATTTTGATAAATCCAGTCTGATTATCCACATGCAATATTCTTCTTTCAGCATGCTTATATAGTCCATACAATGGTCCATCAAAAAACAAAAAACTCTTCCCCGAACCTATAGGTGCTTTGATCAAATATTTTCATCATACAAAAAAAACGGACATTGTTTTGTTCCCAAATGGTCATATATTGCGATACGATATAGCGTGGATGTTTAACATAATGGTGAGTTGTGAATGATGAATGAGATCGTCATTCTGAGCCCCGATACATCGGGAGTGAAGAATCTTGGGAATTATTAAGATCCTTCGTTTTACTCAGGATGACAAAGACATTGATTGTTGATCGCAATACTCAGCTTACGATAATATACAATATTTTCAAGTCATATAATGTTTTTTTGTCAAGATTGGAAGCGTGTTTAGATGTTATTTTTTGGCATTATATACTATTGTTCTATATAATCATAGAGTAATAGTAATAATTTTAGCCCATTATGATCCTATTGATATGCACAGAACATTGGATTCACTAATAGATGATATATCATATAAGAACACAAGCAAACCACAAAAAAAAACAGTTCGTTTGCCTGTATTTTTGCAAGAAATAAAGTTATTTTGAGCGATTTTTATTGCGATGTTTTTTGGTATGTTGGTATTTACCAATGCAAATCTGTTTATGCATGCTTTAGGGTTGGTGCATAATGATTACGATAATCAGTCATTAGCTTTTGCCCAAGAAATTGATTCAATGATTGTTGATAGCGCTATAGAAAGAAAACAAGATGCTATTTTAGAAAAATATAAAGATATCTCTATAACACAAAATCCAGTAGCGACTAATATAGGAACAGTATTAGAAAACAAATTGGCACAATATGATTTTAACTTCAATACTTTGCCTCCTGTTGATAGGCTTGTAGTGGATGGTATAGCTCTTGATGTACCACTTATATCAGTTACAGAAAAATCAGAAGGAGATTTTGTAAGGGGAGATTTTGATATTGAACTGAGAGATGGAGTAGTAAAATATCCGACCACTCCTATGCCAGGGGAATGAGGGAATACATTGATATTTGGTCATACGTCACAAGAACGACGAGAAAAAAATCCTTATGGAACAGTATTCTCCAATCTCCCAAAATTACAAGCATGAGATGAAATAAAACTTGTATGGAAAGGAGAACTATATAAGTATAAAATAGTAGAAACAGTTATACGCCGACCAAAGGACGTAGACAAAGAGTTTCAAAAACGACAAAATATGGACAAAGAATATATCACACTCATGTGATGTTATCCACTTGGTACCACTAGGCAGCGTATGATGGTAATGGCAGAGAGAGTCTACTAATTATTTTTCAATAACCATAACAAGCTTTGCTCCTTGTGTAATATCTCCTTTTGCAACAAAATCATGCATAGCATGCATTACTGTTTCATGCGTATATTTATAATTTTCTCCATTACTCATTCCTACCTCATTAGTATAGAAATATTTATCATCATATCAGACAATAAGGATAGTATGAAACCTCGGTCATCCATTTACAAAGAATGGATTTTTTAATAATCTCCCAGCAGTAGGAGCTATGATAAGGTTTCCTTTTGCAAGCTCTGATTTCATATCTTCTAGACTTGGATTTTCAAGAATCCATGCATTTCCTGCATGAGGATACATCGTATCATATAGTGATTTCAGATCACGCATGGGGATAGAAAAATAAGTCCCAAAAGCATTTTCTTGTATAGGTATCATTGCAAACATATCTTCAATGAATTGTTCTTTGGTCAACTCTTTTCCTTTGATGGCATAAGCTGCAAGAACTAAATTTGCTTCTGAGCACAACATACTCCAAGGAAGATTTCGATTGCCGTCAGGTGCTTGTGAATAGAAAGGTGCATGTATATAAACTGAAGGAGGAATTGTTCTTGGTTTATCGACAGTCGTTTCGGTTTTAGTTTCTTTTTGTTCAGATACTTGTTTATCAAAGACACGCATATCGATCACAGATATAGGATCTGGTTGATAGTCTGCTACAGTGCTATCATATACTCCATCATGCGAAAAAAATCAGTCAGGTATTACCAGGACTCACAAACAGATACTGAGAAAGATAATAAATCATCTCATGGGTTGGTTCTATAATACACTAAACACCTTTTGTATAGGGAAGTGAGGGGGGATTACAAGAATAAAAGAAAAAGGGGCTAAAAGGGTAAAAAGGTGAAGGACCTTTAAACCCTTTCCTCCTGCACCTCATTATCTTTACTTATTCTGTAATAACAAGTATTCTTTTTGCTCCCTGATTGATGTCATCATAATTGAGGTCATGGAGTGCTTCCATAATAATCTCATGCGTGTACGGAAAATTATCGCCACGACGAGTCCCAACGTCGTTGGTATAAAAATAAGTTTCATCATATCATCTAATGAGCAACATGTGGTACCATGGCCCTTGTCCAGAGTAGTAAGGATTGCCGAGTTTGCGTCATGCAAATGGTGCGACGATCATATCTCATTGTGCGAGGATAGATTTTATTTGTTGAATCGTCGGATTGTCAACGATATATGCTTCTCCACCATAAAAATCTAGATAGAGTTGTTTGGTCTGCTCGATGGAGGTATGGATATAGTCATTGAACAGTTCCATCTGACGATCAACCATTGCGAGGAGGTCTGTTCTAAACTGGTCTTTCGTGAGAGATTTCCCTTTGATAAAATAGTTGGCAAGTGCAATACTTGCCTCTTCACAAGCTTCTGCTCGTGGGAGATTTCGATTTCCGTCGGGTGCTTGGGGGAAGAAGGGAACTTCGTGATTTATTGAGGGAGGTAATGGTGAATTATCAATGGTCAATGATCAATGATTTGTATTAGCTGTTGGCTGTATGATGAGTGGGGGAGTATCTGTATTTGTTCAAGAAGTATCGTCATTCTGAGCGGAGGCGTTAGCCACAGTCGAAGAATCTTGATTATTATTTTGCCTGTTATCCTGGACTGGATTTGGCATGTTGGGTTCATCAGTGTCAGAAACAATAACTTCTGTTGTATCAGCGCTCACTATCTGTTCATTCGCATCGTTTCACGAGAAAAACGCTCGTGCGAGCACGGCAAGGGCAATAATTGTTGTCAAATAGGTAAGGATTTGCATAATTTTATGCTAGGGATTTGAGAGGAGAAGGCAAGGAAA
>SKIU01000076.1 GCA_007116275.1 candidate division SR1 bacterium
AGAATGGGACCTGGTACCATCGGTGCCTGACTCTTCCTGAGTCAATTTATCGAGAATAAAAATCGAGTCCATTTTGACATCGCTGGCCCTGCGAGCATTGCATGAGATTCGCTGACAGGATGAGGTGCGACAGGATGTATGGTGAGACTCATTACTCACATCCTTAGCAAATAACAAAATAGAACATATTCTAAAATAGTCTTGCAATGAAGATATTTTTTCGTATTATAGAATATGTTCTTTTATTATTATAATAATACATAACTATGAAAAATACAAATATAGACACTCTTTATGAGTCTAAACTATGAACACGCGACATCATCATCGATGTAAGGACTCCTGAAGAATACAACTTGGAACATATCACCTGAGCTATCAATATGCCTGTAGACAATTTTGATGATTTTACTGACACACTCAAAACATACAAAAATATCTATGTATATTGTAATACAGGAAATAGCTCTACTATTTTTGCAAATATGGCACAATCACAAGGAGTGGAAACAACTATTGTCTTGTGATGACTTTCTGCATGGAGCAAAAAATATCCAACTATTAAGAAAAAATGAGCACTTCCTATGATGCAACAAGTACAAATAGCAGCTGGAGCACTTGTTCTCTTAGGAGTCATCCTCGCACTCATAGCAAACAATTGGTGGTTTGTTGCTCTAAGTGCTTTTGTTGGAGCATGACTCATATTCGCTGGATCTACTGGCTACTGTGGTATGGCAAAGGTATTGGCAAAGATGCCATGGAATCGCATTAAAGATCCTATACAAACAGAGTTTACCGGTAAAAATGTTATTATCAAACAATTTGAAGATAAAAATCTCGCTCATTACTCTTATATTGCCATCAGTGATGGAGAAGCAATAGTGATTGATCCAGAAAGAAATCCTAGCAAATACTATGATTATGCAAGAGAACACAATGCTAAAATTATAGCAGTTTATGAAACACATCCTCACGCTGATTTTGCAAGTAGTCACCTTCAAATACATCAGGAAACTGGAGCAAGTATCTATATAGGTGAATTAGTCTGAGCTGAATATCCGCATACTACTATCTCCGATGGGGATGTCATACCATTTGGTTCAGCTACTGTAAAAGCTCTTTTTACTCCATGACATAGTCCTGATAGTTTCTCTTTCCTTATCATGGACGCGGATGATAAACAAGTAGGTTTGTGTACAGGAGACTGGGTATTTATCGGCGATGTTGGAAGAGCTGACCTTAGAGAATCTGTATGAAACATTAAAGCGAAACAAGAAGAACTTGCTGGTATGATGTATGATACTACCAGATCTATATTGCCTGATTTAGATCCAGAATTACATATACTGCCCACTCATGGAAGCTGATCACTGTGTGGAAAAGGATTAAGTAAACGCAATACAGATACACTCGCGAGCCAATTGAAACATAATCCTATGTTACAATCTATGGATAAAAAATCTTTTATTACATTACTAACTTCTGATCAACCCAATATTCCTGCATATTTTACTCATAGTGTTGTAAGCAACAAGAAAGGGAACAATACACATCAAGAATCTATCCAACAAATAAAAAATATAGATGCTATTGATACTGTAGATAAAGACAGTATCGTGATTGATACGAGAGATTTTGCTACTCATCACAACTACCCTATATTTCCTAGTGCAATAAACATACCACACAATGATGATGGCTTTGTGACACTTTTGGGAAGTCTTATAAAACCTGGACAGTCATTTGTAGTTATCGTAGAACATAGTGACGATGTTGATAGTATATTACACAAAATAGCTAGTATTGCATATGAATGATTTTGTAAATGAATATATATTGTCGATGAGCAAATGAATAAGATGACCGCAGACAAACAAGATATTATTGCTAAAAACAAAAAATATCGTATCCTGGACGTAAGAAACCAATCTGCATATGATAACAATCCGATACATAGCGACTCTATTCACATACCATTAGAATCACTAAAAGATCGTATAGATGAACTACCAACTGATAGTATATTACTACCCTATTGTGGCTGAGAATACAAATCAGGTATTGCACTGAGTATGGTCAAAAGTATGAGACCTGACGTACAAATACAAAAATGACCATCCGATATTATATTATAAGCTTTTATACTTTTACTGATATATTCTATGAAACAGATTGGACAAAATGAATTTGCTAATGCTATAGCAGAAGGTATTGTTGTGGTAGATTTTTTTGCTACACGATGTGGACCTTGTAAAATGATAGCGCCCTATCTTGATGAAATGAGTGAAAAACTTGCTGGACAGGTGTCTTTTTATAAAGTAGATGTCGATGAAGAACAATCTATTGCTTCTGCACAAGGAGTAACGGCTATGCCAACGATGAAAATATTTAAAGACGGACAAGATGTCAAAACTATTGTTGGTGCTGATCTCAAAGCATTGTGGACAGCTCTACAGGAGATGATAGGAGGGTAAAATTATTATCACCGCAAAGAGGAATATAATGACACGGCAGTCAAGGTAAGCAGAGATCTAGGAAATAAATAAGATGTCCTGGATTCTTTGTTTCGCCTGCCTGCCGGTAGGCAAGGCTGCACCTCACTCAGAATGACAGACAATTCACAATTAATCATTTATCATTCACCATTGATCCCATGCCTGCAGGAAGAAAAAAGAAAGCAAGAAATATATGTATTGATCGAGATGATTTGTTGTGTGACTGTTTTGGGCCATTGAAAGTAGACAAAAAGGTTTTGGAAAAAAGAGAGAAAATATATTTAGAAGCAGATGAACTACAATCCATTATTTATCAAGATATCGATGGATTGACTATGGATGTAGCCTGTAAAAAACTCTGAATATCTAAGACTGTCTATGCTGGTATCTATGCATCTGCACGTAATAAAATCGCTCGCTCCATTAGCCAAAGCAACGTATTATTTTTGCCAAAAGAATAAATACTTGCAATCGCTGTGTATATATCTATAGTTTGGTTGTACATTTATGTCACTTATGCTTGATAATGGCACATTGTAACGTAAGAATCGCTAGAAGAAGAAACAGAGTAACATCTGGAGATTTTTCGATAGCGCAACTATAATCTTATTATTAGTATCATACCAATAAGAGCCTATCGAGAAATCGATGGGCTTTTTGTTTATATTATTTTATATCGATGCAGTATATAACCGTTTCACTTTCAAGAACACACAGAAGACTCAGATCATGAGGAGTTTTTTTGGTGGGCTTAGAAGAATTGAGACGGATATAGAGAAAATATATACCGAAATCATACCCCACCAAGGAAAACACCTGGTGGGTTTTTTATACTTTTGATTATGACTATTATGGAAACTACTACCTATATAAAAACATCTTCATATGAAGGGAAAAAATGACATATAAAAAGTGTACTACTACTCTACTCAGGATGATTAGACACGTCTATGATGCTCAAATGGATTCAAGACCACTATGAAGTGGATGTTATTACACTCACACTAGATATTGGACAACAAAAAGATGATCTGGATGCAGTTAAGCAAAAAGCACTAACATTTGGAGCAAAAAAAGCGATCGTATTGGATGCAAAAGATGATTTTGCTGATCACTTTTTAGCGAAATGAATCAAAGCAAACGCTAGTTATCAATGAGATTATCATCTTTCTACTCCTATAGGAAGGGCTATACTTGCGCAGAAAGCAGTCCAAGTCGCTCAAGAGGAAAATATAGACTGTATTGCTCATGGTTGTACAGGAAAATGAAATGACCAAGTTAGGATAGAATGATATATCTTATCTATCGATCCAAGCAAAAAAATTATCGCTCCTGTCAGGGAATGGGCGATGGATAGGAATGAACAAATAGCCTATGCACAAAAACATAATATACCTGTACCTGCAAGTGTTGATTTCCCCTACAGTGTCGATGATAATATGCGATGAATGACATGGGAGTGATGAGAGATTGAACATCCACATATGATTGCACCAGTGGAAAAGTTTCTTACTACCTATACACTTCCAGAAAATGCACCCAACCAAAAAGAGTATGTAACGATTACGTTTGATAAAGGTATACCTACTGCTATTGATGGAGAAAAACAAAAACTTTCTTCTATTATACTTGCACTGAATACATTGTGATGAAAACATGGTGTCGGAATCACTCATATGATAGAAGATAGGCTTGTATGACTCAAAAATGGTGGTATTTACGAACAACCAGGTGGACATATCATCATCCAAGCACATAAGTCTCTTGAAAAATATGTGAGCACAAGGCAACTCAACGAACTTAAAGCTATGATGGATATTAAACGATGATATCTCTGTTATGGCGCGCTCTGGTACGATCCAGCAATGGATGCAATCAATGCATTCAATGATTTTGTTAATGAAAAAGTATCTGGAGATGTCACGATTGAGTTATTTAAATGAAATCTCACCATTGTACAGATAGATTCACCGCATGGGCTTGATTATACGTCGTTTAATATGGATGAGTGATATGATTTTAATGTCAACTGTAGTGCAGGATTTATCGAAATACATTCGTTACAAATGAAACTTGCTCATCAAAAAAAATAAGGCTCAATGAGGGTATAACCCTCCTTCTTTATCTACCTATACCTCTATTATGACAAAAAAATTATGGGCAAATAACAAACAAGCAAGCAATAAAATTATTGAAAAATATACGGTGGGCAATGACCACATACTTGATATGCAGCTGCTCCCCTATGACATACAATGATCTATCGCACATGCCAAGATGCTTGTAAAAATTGGTATTTTAACGGAAGATGAAATGCAACAAATTATCGATACGCTTGATGGAGACAGCAGGGATTCTTTGATGTCTTTATATAAAGAATGATCTTTTCATATCATGCAGGGCCAAGAAGATGGACATACAGCAATCGAAGCATTTCTTACTGAAAAATTGTGAGATATTGGGAAAAAGATACATACAGGAAGAAGTAGAAATGATCAGATATTGGTTGCTATGAGATTATTTACACTTGATATACTTACTA
>SKIU01000094.1 GCA_007116275.1 candidate division SR1 bacterium
GCGTTACTTCTGTCAAAAAGTCGACTAAAAAGAAAAAATCTCGTAAAAAATAGAATCCACAAGGATTTACCGTTTACACATCCCACACATAATTAATCGGCCCCATCGTCACCGCACTCACTTCCATCATCGCAGCAAATTTTCCTGTCTGCACCTTCCATCACGCATCACGCAAACCCTGCACAAAATAATCATATATCGGCTCTGCATCAGATGCAGAAGCACTATCAGAAAAACTCATCTTGTTCCCTTTCTTATTTTTGGCATAGAGCGTAAAATTTGAAATCACCATAATCTCCCCACCAACAGCATCTAATGTCGCATCCAAACGCCCTACATCATCTTTTAACCACCTCATATTTCTTATCTTTTCCACTAATAGATCAATCTTATTTTTCCAAGAAACCGCTGTATCGCTGTCACGTTGCAACGTTGAAACATCTGATGTATGCACCCCAAAATATACAACAATCCCTCTCCCTATCTTGCGACTTTCGGCTTGTAGCTTTCAACTGCTTTCCTCCGGAAAGCGTACCTCAGCTCTCTCCACCGCCTGCACAACTAAACGCATTAATCAACGACATAAAATAATAAAGTCATTCTGAGCGTAGTGAAACAAAGCGAAGAATCCAGGAAAATTTTTCTTACCCTGGATCCTTCACTGCTGCAGGCAGGCTGAAAATCACGTATTAACAAGGTAATTACACCTAGCCAATCCATAGTAAACAATCCATCCGCAAAGCGCCTGACTGCCGTCAGGCAGGCTGAAAAGACTGCTCTGACTAAGCTAGTGTGTCGGACCAACGCGCAGGTTTGGTCTGACTAGCGTTTTTTGTTACTTTCGCTGTGAGCGAAGCGAGGAAGTGCCCTTGGGGTATTGGGGCGATGCCAAAAAGTAAAGGAAGTAATAATAAATTAAGATCCTTCGCTATCGCTCAGGATGACAGTATAAAATCATTCAAATTTTAGTTACTTCTTCTTCGTCCTAAAAACACTATATATCATCAACAATGGCGCTATTACAAACCTCTGCCGCGTAGGCTTCGTCCACAAAAGAGCAGGGTAGTCCTTAAAAACTGTCTGCAAAAAAATCCCAAACTTGTTGTTTGGATCATCCTTATTCCACGGAAATCTGATAAAATCCCACAAAAACGAAAACATTAATATATACTAAGAGATAATAACATATGTCATCTCGACCGAAATGAACGTAGTGAATGAAGTGGAGAGATCTCCTCAATAAAATGAGATCCCTAACTGCCGTCAGGCAGGCCTCGACCCTACTCGGGATGACGGAACTATTCTTCTTTCAAATCTTCGTAGTTTTTTTTGTAATATTCCCTTGCCTGCGTCAATATAGTAAGTACCTTATCTCCATCTGCAAGATCTTTTTTATCAAGCACGATTTTAGTACTAAAGTAACGATCATAACCTGTGGATTTGAGCTTCTTCAAAAAAGCTGGCAACTTAAGAACCCCATCTCCAGGCAACACGTGTCATTTACCCAGTTTTGTCTTATCTGAAAAATATATAACCGATGTATACGGAACAAACTGTGCCAATTTTCTCATAAAATCATCTTCAAACGCATCAGAATCAAGATTGGCAACATCCAATCCAAGATAACTTCCATGCTTTTTGATAATCTCTACCACATTTGCAAATCTATATTTTGGGATAGGAAGCGCAAACAAATTGGCATCTTCAGGGTTAATAATACTAAACTTTATCTGTGGATATTCATCTCTCAACCTTTCCAGATTATCGGAAAGATATGAATACGCCTTCAGATTAAATATTTTAGGAGCATTAATTGCTATAGTATCTGCACCTATTGACTCACAAATATCTAGTGCTTTATGCATTTCTTTTATATTGATACTTTCACTGGTTTGTACTACCTTCACTGGCATTTCATGTTTCGTAACCAATTTCTTTACATACGATGTATTCCATGAATCAAAATTTTTCCATAACGCAAGATCGACACCGTCATATCCAGCATCTTTTGCCATCTGAAAAACAAGATCCAATCCATACGAAGAAAGGCTGTCAGAGCTCAGTAAAAACAATGGTTCTACCTTTTTTTTCTTAGACATGTATAATCTATCACGAGGAGTAACATAACTCCACTAAAATACAAAACAAATCTTACAATAATAACCTACAAGATCTGTACGCTATCTATTATATACTATTTACCCCCCAAAATGCAAATTTTTATACATATAATCACGTCCATAAGGATATAAATACTATTATGGCGATAGAGTAAAATAATAGCCCCTATGATCAGATCACGGAACGACAACTTGCTCTATAGGTCAGATCACATCACTATCTGATGAGAAAACATAGTCTATATGAGACCAAAACAACGGAAACCAAGCAAGACGCCAAGAGAACAAAACAGGAAAACCTCTTGTCATATCATACATATCTTTAGCATCTACAAACTCCTTATAAAACCTAGACCATGGAGACACATTAAGATCTCACACAAGAAGAGTAGTCCCATCATCCCTCGTAGATGCATACTGCAAAATATTATCAGCGACTACAGCCAGCTGTTTATTTCTCATGCGATAGTTAGCAGGAGATATTGGCGAGCTCGTATGCACAAGATAAACATAATACAAACTATCAGGTAGATCCATGCTAAAATAACCATACCTCCAAGATCATTGGACGAAGTCATCAGAAAGATCATCAATAGGAAATTTACTAAATACCATACTCCCTACAAACATCCTTGACCAACTCGTACGGTTCACATAAGGATATTCTTTTTCCAAAAAAGGCTTAAGATTTTCATCATGATGGTCAGCAAACTCTACAAACATAACAACAGCAGGTTCATACTCCTGTATCATAGTAATCAATCCACTATAATTATAATTTTTTTTACTAATATTAGCATATAAGACACCTACACCATCTTCTTGCTCAACGCTAGGAGCTTCAATACCATAAAAAGATGTAAAATGATTAAAATAATACAGAAAAAAGGCTATATGAAGAACGATCAACACTACAGATCACCAGCGACGAACAAAATATATTTTTGCCAACAGGTATCACACAAGAAAAAGATGTAATACAAGCATATAAGGCAAAAAACTAATAGCCAATTCAAAAATATACCACTGCGGAAATACTATAGTTCCAAGTCCCAGAAAGAATAGAGCACACGATATATACACAACAAACCACTTCATCGATATTCCTAGTTAAATAAACTAATAACTTTCCAACGCTTTGATTCTGTCCTCTATAGGCGGATGTGTCGCCAATAATGTACTAAAAAATCACGGTTTCTTAGCCTTCAAAGGACTTTCGATACACATCGCTGCCATTGTATCCTGTTTGATCTTTTCTATTCTCGGATTAACGCTTATTTTCTGGAGAGCAGATATCATAGCATATTTATCTTTGGTTAAAGATACAGCTCCGGCATCAGCAAGAAATTCTCTTTTTCTTGAAAGTGCGAGTCTAATAAGCGGATATACAAGATATCATAAGATCAATAACAACAATCCGATCAGTGGAATCATATTAGCTTTTCCATCTCTGGATCCGCCACGCATCCTTATCAAAATATGTCATAAGATACTCACAACACCTACAAACACCACAATAATAATCATCAACAACGAATCCTTATTGATAATATGCGTCAATTCATGAGCAGCAACAGCTTCTATTTCTGCTTTATTGAGTTTATTTATCAATCATCTAGAAAACACAACCCGAGCATTGTCTGCATTCCATCCTAGTGCAAAAGCATTCATACTATCATCTTCTATGATACCAATCTTGGGAATAAATAATCATCTAGATATACAAAGATTTTCCACGATATTGTACAGTTCTGGAACTTCTTTTCTCGTAATAGGTTTCGCTCCAGCAAAAGCAAAAATCATCTGTCTATGAAAGAAAAATGATATAATTCCCCATACCAATATAATCGGCCCCAATACAAGAAACACATCATTAGCAAGTAACAAGGACTCAGCCATCGATAACTGCTGTCCATCTTGTGAAAAAACAAATCGTAATGCTATCACCACAAATATCCACAACAATATAGGAAACGATAAGAGCAGAAAAATACTCCTGAGAGAATTTTCCCACATCGAACTTTGAATACCTTTGTACATCCTATAGATATAATATAAATAGAAACCTTAGAAGGTAACTTTTGGTACTGCTTTTTCATTTTCGGCAGTCGCGAAGAACTCTCTATACTTGAATCACAACAATCCCGCTATCAAGTTAGTAGGAAACGATTCTATAGTAGAGTTGTATTCATTGATCGCCGAGTTGAAAAATCTTCTTGCAGCAGCAATTTTATTTTCTATATCAGATAACTCATTTTGCAATTGCAAGAAATTCTGATTAGCTTTCAAATCAGGATAACTTTCTGACACTGCAAACAAACTCTTCAAAGCTCCACTAAGCATATTGTCAGCCTCAAGTTTTTCATTTTGTGACCCTGCAGACAAAAACTTCGTTCTCGCCTCAGTAAGATTTTGTAAAGTTTCCTTTTCATGTGTAGCATATCATTTAACCGTATTAACAAGATTTTCGATAAGATCAAACCTGAGTTTCATCTGCACATCGACATCTGCAAAGGCATTGTTGATATTATTCTTCAGTTTAACCAAACTATTATACTTTATGATCACATAAAGAACAATAATTCAAGCAATAATAGCTATCCATGCTCAGATCGACAATGATCAAGCACTTTCAGCAACCCCAGCAGTAGCGCTTACATCAGCAGCTTCTGTAGGCAATGTAGTTTCAGTTTCCATGATAGTTATAATATATAATAAAAAACACAATCCTACGATATGAATATAGAGTAGAAAATCAAGTACTGCTACACTTGCATATATAGATAAAATATGTATCATAATCGACGATATATTTACCATATTATAACAACATTATTATGAAGTTCCACATACTTATCTTCGGATGTCAGATGAATTATTCTGA
>SKIU01000112.1 GCA_007116275.1 candidate division SR1 bacterium
CGAGAGGCACAATTGAACCAACCACTGCTAATAATACGATAAGACCAGTAAATAGACGATGCATAGTATAGAGAAGGTATAAAATAATCTATCTTATTGGAATCCAGAATCTCCACCTGGATTGCCAAATAGTGCAGTGATGATAGCAACAAATAGACGCAGTAATGCATAAAATCAAGTAATCAACAACACACCAGCTACGATACCAATGACACGAGTTTTGATTTTATCGATTGTTCATTCACTACTTACTGGATTGGTTACCATAAGAAACCCAATCCAAATGAGTCCGATAGTCGCTAGTGCAAGTCAAACAAAAACGATCCACTGGATATAAATAGCAATATTCACTCTAATAGAATCGAGTGTATTTGCTATTCTATATTGCATAGGATATCATCATTGACGTTCATTAACACGCTCTAGTGGTGAGTCTTGGATATCATATTGTTGATTTGACTGGTTGGCAACATTATTGAGTATGTCTTCAGGAGAGCTTCCCCAACTTCATCGGCTTCCTCACTGAGCAGCGACAAATCCTAGACATAAGCTACACAATATACCAATACTAAGAAGATAACGCATAATATATAAATAAGATATAATTATATACTATAGTATAACTGATTTCCTCCCAAAAAGCAAAAAATTAACTATAAAATAACCTCATCCATCCTCTGATCCCAATTATCATATTTGATAGTTGGGATTTTTGTTTGCAGAAATCCTACACCTATACGGTAACAGTCGTTTGCTGCCAAAAATCTATCATAGTATCATTTTCCGTGTCAAACTCTTCGTCACTGTGTATCAAAAGCAAGTCATGGAACTAAGCAAACGTCAGGACTTCATTGGTACCATATAGGATCTTGAATAATTGCTTCGCCATGCTGTCATTGTAAAATCAAACTATCTGGCGTATAGAGAGCTAGTTGCATAGTATGCTCATGTATTTGTGGTAACAACACTACCTTATTTTGCTCCCATAATTTTTGGATAAAGGGTTGAATATCTGGCTCATAAGAAAAAGGAATGAAAACAGATCGATTCTGGTATTGATCGATATATTGCGTAAGTTTTTCACAAATAGTTTCGTTCTGTTCTTTTTTCTCGACAAGAGAAAGTGTTGCAAGCGTATTTTTTGCTTGTTGTCTGATGTGTTCTTTATGTGGTTTTCATCAAATTTCCATATGTATGTCATCCTGAGTGAAACGAAGGATCTTATATCTCATAATATAAATCATTCCAATGGGGGTTGCGTGTATGTATGAGTAGAATTTTCTTTAATCTTAAGAGTCATTTTATTGATTTTTCTCTCTCGATTGCTTCCATCATTGAAGGCAATTCTTCATAATAAACAAGTTTCTTTACAAAATATTTTTTAGTAAATCCATCAATTACTCATTCTTTGTGTTATCGTACTCTTTGTTTAAGATTACTTGTTGCACCAACATATAAGACACCATTTTTCCTTGAAGCCATTATATACACATATCCACTTCTCATTAGATATATAGTCTAGTATACAAAGATTCTTCGCTGTCGCTCAGAATGACGATTATGCATTTCTCATCAAGTGTCCATTGTCCAGCGTTATGATATCATCAGCAAACTGCAACAAAGCTTTGTCATGTTCTATCATAAGAATAGTGTCGCCATTGTCGAGAAATTTTTTGATAACTCGGAGAAGTTTTTCGATATCGATATCGTGAAGTCCGACGGTCGGTTCATCAAGGAAATACATCGTCTGTCCTTTGTATGATTTGAGTAGATGTTTGACTAGTTTGAGTCTTTGGCTTTCTCCACCTGATAGTGTATGCGCCGGTTGTCCCATCCTTAGATACCCCAATCCAATATCCACCATCAACTGTAAGTCATCCCTAATATGATCAATTTCAGCAAAAAATTCTACTGCTTCATCAACATACATCTCCAATACTTCATGAATACCTTTACCACGTCGTTTGATATCCAAAATCTCTTTTTTATACCTATTCCCATTACATAACTCACAAGGTACATAGGTATCTGGCAAAAATTGGAGTTCTACTTTTTTGTATCCATATCCATTACAAGCAGGACATGATCATTTTTTGGAATTAAATGAGAAGTATCATGCATTAAATCAAAGATATTTAGCATCAGTCGTCCCTGCATACAGTGCTCTGATTTTATCAAACGTACCGATGAAAGTTGTTGGACAGCTTCTTGGTGTTTTCCCAATACTTGTCTGATCAACATAGACGGTATTATTCACATGCTCAGTCCCAGTGATAGTGTCTACACCGATATCTTTATAAAACTCCTGGAGTGCAAGATTTTCATAGTGTGCATAGTCTTTCTGATTCATAACTGGTGCGGAAATGATTTCTTGCCAACTTCGTCACTTTTTCAACAGTTGTAGTCTGATATAACTTTGGACAAATTTTTGTTTTTCATTCAAAAATCTATAGAGAGTCGTGTACATAAGCGTAGTTTTTCCTGCTCCAGATGGTCCAGTAATGATAGTAAAACTTCCCATACGGAGTTTTATATCTACATTGTCGAGATTGTATTTGTGTGCTTTTTTTATTTCGACTGCTTTTTGTTTGTTAGGTTTGTGGGTAAAGTCACATATTATTTTTTTCTTCCCGGTAATATATTGCGCCGTAAGACTGTCAGATGTGATGAAATCATCATAAGGACCGCTAAACAAAACATTCCCTCAAAAATCTCAGGCTCATGGACCGATTTCGACAATCCAATCCGATGCTTTGATAAAATCATCATTATGTTCTACTACTACGATAGTATTCCCAAGTTCCTGGAGATGTCTAATAGCTTTTATTGTCTTAATAATTTCCTTTTCACTGAGTCCGATAGTGGGTTCATCTAGGACATAAATAATACCAGTAAGTTTATTTCCTAGTTGTTTTGCTAATCTCAATCTCTGTATCTCTCATCCAGACAATGAATCTATTTTTCTCATTAAGGTCAGATAACCGAGTCACAGATCAGTAATAATATGTGTTCTATCTAACAATGGCGGGATGATCCTATCGAGTAGTTCATGTGCTTTACTACTATGTGCATGAAATAACTGCAAAAACGCTACCAATGACTCCAAGGTCATAGTTTGTAAATCTTGGATATTTACTTTAAATAAACCATCTTTCATAGGTTTGGCATACTGCCATCATGGAACATGATCTCATTTATTAACAAAAAGCTCTTTGGGATCGATAGAAGAAAGAATGTTAGATTTTTTGATATCTTTTTCTGGTATCGTCAAAAATACATGTAGTGATTCTTTACGAATCTTGGCTCCATGACAGCTTGCACATGGTGCCATATCAAGCATTGCTTGAAAATCAACAGTTAACAATCCTTTAGCATACTGATCTTTAAGTATTTCTTCAATACCCCTATAGTAGACACTGACAAACTTCTGCCCTAATGGGATTCTCAAAAGCTCGTCGTCTCCGTTAATAACGACATGCAAAAACCATTCAGGGAGATCTTTTCGTGCAAGTCCAGTATTCATACTATATTTTTGTGCAAGTTTTTTGAGTATTCATTGTCCATAGGCACTATCTCTCCGTGGGATGATAGCTTGCATGTACGAGCTATTTGGATCAAGAATCTTGTCGTAATCTATCTTAAGTACTTCTCATACTCCATGACAGTCGGGACATGCTCATTCTTGACGATTGGGTGAAAAATGCTGTGGTGTAAAATCTGGATAAGTCACATCGATATCAGGCGAATACATTTTGTCGGTATATCGAGAAATCATTTCAGCGTTTCAACGTTGCAACGTTGCAGCGTCTTTTTGATCTTGTAATAAGACACCAAACTTTTTTACTTCAGTAAGGATCTTGATGATATCTTCTTTGAGTCTGGATTTTTTAGATTCCTCGATAGTGATACGGTCAAATATACCATATACTTTGATAGGAAATTTATCATCAGGCAAGTTAGGATTTTCCAAGTAGAAATATTCTACCTGTTCTTGTTCTTCTCACTCTCCATATTGGATAAGATACCTAGTAAATCATTCTCATTTATCGACTTGTTTTTGGTTTTTTCTCGCAAACTTCTCTAGTTTTTTGCTTTCAACAATTGTCCCAAGTTCTTTGAGAATATATACTTTTTTATCCGAAAATTGTTTGTATATTTCAGTGATTATTTGGTCAATCGTTTGTGCTTTGATCGCTTTTCACGAACCATAACAGTAGACGTCTCCCATTTTAGCAAATAATAATCTCAGGTAGTCATCAATTTCAGTCAACGTCCCTACGGTACTTCTCGAGTTACCGACTCTCTTGTTTTGTTCGATAGCAATAGCAGGCGATAGTCCACTACAGTGATCCAGATCTGGTCTGGTTCCTAGGTTGAAAAACTGCCTCAGATAGGAAGAAAGAGACTCGATATAACGATATTGTCCTTCTTTATAGAGTGTGTCAAAAGCAAAGGAGGACTTTCCTGATCCAGACACTCCCGTGATGGTAGTTATTTTGTTTTTGGGGATAGACACATCGATATTTTTGAGATTATGTGTCCTGACTCCTTGAAAGTGAATAAAGCTATTGTCATCCAATTTTGGATGAGAAATAGTTTTTTTTGTTTTGTTAGGAGTCTTTTTTGTTATTTTCTTTTTGCTTGTTGGCATAAGTCCAAAATAGGAAAATATAAACAGATATGCAAAATGTCCTCGATAGTATGATCGAGGAATAGGTCCAATTATGGAGTATAGCTATTTTTACATAAAAACAAAGGGGAAAATTAATACATCCCCACAACACCTGTTCCAAGAATCGCAGGATAGACATTTTCTAATTCTCGCTCAAGTGTCTTAATAAACATCGGCATAAGCCCATGTCTGACTGCATCTGCGTATTCTGGTTCATAGTTATTAAATACATACCATCTCTTCATAGGTTGGATGTCACCTCTGATGGTTCTATTAGCCAACCCATTGTACAGTGCGCCAAATCTCACAACTC
>SKIU01000081.1 GCA_007116275.1 candidate division SR1 bacterium
CCAAACAAGGACAAATCGGGACATTGATGACTACTTTCGCAGGGATTTTTCATGATTGGAAAGAATTACAACAGATCATCTTTATCCAACCTCATAAACGATACTACCAACATCAGCAAGATCCTAGGTACAAAGTAGCAGAAGTTATCGATTTCATCGCCGAACAAACAGGAGCAGAGTTGATTAAGTGGGGGTAGGTTTAGGAAGATAGTCTGCCATGCAAATTATGTTTTGTGGTGGTAATAATATTATCGCTGTTTGTATTATGATCTCCTATAAGAGTGCCATCTTCAAAGTAAGCAACTTTTAGTTTTTTCTCTTTAGGAGATCGTGTTTCTGGTTCTCAATCCAAAGTATCGTAATACAGAAACATTCCATCTACATAAAATGGTGGCCTATGGGGAAATCTTAATTTCTCCCCATTTCTATCTTTGATATATTGGAAATGTTGATTGAGGATATAATAATCTCCTCTCTCCTTCCATTGCACAAATAAATATTTTTCATCTACTGATCTTATAATCCTAGATACTCATTGTAATTCTTTTCAATCTTCATCTTTATTGTATCTCGCAATAAGTCAGTTTATCTTTACACATTCGTATGTTCTTCATCCCTCTGGATCAACATTATTTCAATCAAAGATATAGGACTGTCCAAATTGTTCAAACCTACCATCAAAATCATGATTAAATCGATCTTTACCATCAGGAAATTTGACTGATTTATAATTTATTTTTGTATTGATTATTTTTGCTTGTCATCCATAGCTATTGAGATACTGATGGTAAGGAGATCCGTGATCTATTTGGGTTCCATATCAGTATATAATTAAATCCTCTGAAAGAGTTTTGAATATCCTTTCTTTCGTATCTCATCGGTCTATAATATTTTTTCGTTCAAAAGTATCTTTCTTCTGAAGAAAGAGATTATGTGGTCACCCCATTGTATTCACATAAGAAGGTTGATTAGTAACAATTTTATTGTTATGGTCTCTGAGATATTTTCATGATTTATCTATCAAACACATATATGTACCTTCATCTGCCTTACAGTTGACGACTGGTATGGAAAAAACTCTATCATCTACACGCAACAATGCATATCATTCTCTATTAAACTTACTGGTCCACTGGGGATTTGTAGAAAGTACTATATTTCAAAACTCATCTTTGAATACCTTTCATTCTCTATCAATAGCGTAAAAAACATATTCGCGCTTATCATTTTGTGTGGATTCATTTTTGGGCAAAGTAGAACTTAATCAACTATGAACACAGGACAATAGTCAATCAGCTGTGTTTATTTCAGACTTAAGTCTTTTTGGGTACGCATAATATTCCCCCAATTCTGTCTGCAGAAATTTTCAGTCTTTAGTGACCAGATTATATCAAAAATTGTCATATGATAAATTATGTAGTTTTTCGATGTCTCTTATTTTCCTATCCGGATTGTTCATTTTGAATTGAGAAGCAATATGAACAGGAATCATCCCTTGGATAATATTTTTTCTCCAATCATAGCAACGTATCTTACTATTACTATATCAAGGCATGCAGTGAGATAATAGGCGAAATTCATCATAATAGTCAGTATCCGTCACAGCAAATCTAGCAAAATCCCGTCACTCTTTGATAAAAATACGTTTTCATTCAGTAGTGTATAATCTAGATGAAGGTGAATAGGACCGATCATCAACAACGATAATGATCCCATCCTTAGCAGAGAATATCCAGTTTTTTGATTGTATGATATCTGTCTTATCTTCTTCTTTTTCTATAAAATCTCCATTACCATTCATATAGCCTTCTTTGTATGAAAATCATATACGTCATGGACGACTAGTATTTACCCTTTTGTGAACAAGGTTTTTGATCATGGGATCTCTCATATATTCTCACTCTTCATTCATGATTCTTCGTCTATCATCTTTGCTAACAATAGCCCATCATTCGACAAACTCACTGATGCTTGTTAGTGAATGTTCCTTGGCTAACTTTTTTCTCAATACCAAACTGTCCTTCTGTTTTTCCACAGACTGAACATAGAGGGATTGCTGGTTGTTGTTTGATGGGACTATGTTACTCATCAGTTTGTTGGTACGAAGCTATTAAATCTTCAAGTTCTTGGATTTTATCATCTAGGTCTCTCAATTCCTTATGTGTTTCTCTTTGTGTATGTTTGAGATAAAATATATAGATATAATTTGTTTTAAGTGCCTGTAAGCGATATCCAAGGTCTTGTATGAGTATTTTTTTATTTGCGTATATCACTATATCTTTGCAATCTTCATATGAAGCAACAAAAAATTTTTCGTTTCTATATATAATACCTGCATCTTGTATAAGCATAATCATGGTTGCTTTATCTTTATTTTCTCGAGCAGAAATGATTTTGAGATGTAGGTCACTCAAATATTTCAGGTAATCTTCGTGGGGAGCCACTTGCTGATTGTGTCATAATGGATCAGGATGAAGGAGTAAGGTTATTTTTCTATAGATAGTTTTGAGGGGCAAATCTTTTATATGATCTACTAATTCTCATGTAACTTCTTCCATGCTTTTTTTAACATAATTTGCATCAGATTTATTTTTTTGTTCCTGTTGGCGATGCTTGAAAAATTCTTCCTCTGTGTTAAATTCTCATCGTATATTATCTTGATCAAATCACATACTCGAAAAAATTGCTTGCCATATTTCTTTCTCTCTCTTTTTTTGATCTTCAAAATCTTGTTTTTCTTGATCTGACATATGATCCCATATTATACGTTTATATTCAGCCTGCAAATCTTCGATAGTTTGTTTCTTCTGTTGGTAGAGAGACTGGTACTCAGATCGTGCTTTTGTATAATGAATAATGGTTTTCTGAACTTCTGCTATTGATTTTTTAAGATTTGATATTTGCTGATCATATTGGTCTGCTGCATTTTGTTTATTGTCTAAAATGACAGAAATTTCATCTGATCTATCGGATCACCATTCTGATCATCATTGGCTCTCTGGAGAAAAAAGTATATGACGCATGAGTATATGATAAGATAAATATATTATTGATTCTAGTTATAAAACAATAAAAGTCAATAGTATACCACAAAACTAATATTTTGCCAACATCATTCATCCAGAACACAGACAGCAGTTTGTGTTTTTTGCGTATTGTAAGTATAAATAGATATACACGTCATTCTGAGGCTTTGCCGAAGAATCTTTATGCTTACTAAGATACCTGCCTGGGGTAAGTAGGCTTCACTCCATTCAGGATGACAAAACAATTCATCATTTACCATTCACCATCATAACACATGAAACTAACTTTATCTGGTGCATTGTATCACAATATACGATATAGACTCAGCCGTCTGGCTGTGGTTTTGTTCGTAGTTATCCTTGCTGTGTACATATACCTACAAGTATCGATCTTTATGACCCAAAGACAAATAGATAAACAACAAGCAATTCTTGATCAAAAAAATCAAGAACTAGAACAATTACTCACTGATACGACATTTAGTAAACTAGAAACAAGTAGATATCTAAAAGACAATCTACAGCAACTCCCATGGTCGGTACATATCCCCAAGGTAATAGGTATCGTCGATAGTATCCAATCAATCAGTGCAGGAACAGGAAGTACTATCCAGATTGCGGATCTCAAAGTCAGTTTAGATGAAATATCGCTGAGATGAACAGTAAGTAATCTGCTGTTGTTGTATTATTCAGCACCAGAAAGAGGATTTTTGAGTGTATTAGATAGATTTGCAGAACTCGATTTTATCGAAAATATGCGTGTCCAAAATTATACTAAATGACCAGACTGAGACTTCCAATTTGTTTTACAAGCTAGCGTAATAAACAATGACAACACAACCAAATAATGAAATCATGTCTAGACTTCTTGCAGATCAAGACACTAATATCCCTAATGATAATGAGAATACAGAAACAACAAGTATCGCATCAGCAAGAGTTTTGAGTACAAGATACAAAGTATATCTGGTGATAGTGCTCTTGCTTATATATCTTGTGTTGATGTATATGTTTTTACCAACAATAGATCGTCAGCAAGCAGAACAATCACAGTTACAAAACATAGTCAATCAATTACAAAACTTCGAATCCAAAAGATTGCAATATACAGCTGATGCAGAGTTTATGGATACATTACAGGAACAAGAGGAAACGTTGCTAAACTGTCTCAATAATCAAACAGCCTGTAATGCGCTCGATACGACATTACAAGAACGTCAGGAGTTGGCAAGATTTATGCTTATGTTTAATAATGTACAAGATCCCGTGATGGGACTAAACGAAAGACGTATCCTTGCATCACTCAATGATTATGCTCTTATGCGTAACCCAAACAACACTGCCAATAGAGAAAGAAATGGTGCTATCCAGAGTGTACGTATTGCTGATCCAGTCCAATACGAACCCAATGTGATGCGTGTACCTATAGACCTTACGGTCCAGTTTTCCAATAAAGATGGATTGTTGTCATTTATCAACAATATAGAAAACACTATCCCAACAAACACTAATCATCGTCTTCTGTATGTGATTGATCAGATAGATTATGATGTAGTAAGATATAATCAAACACAAGAAGCAAATATCCAACTTTCACTATTTTATTATCAAAACTAAGTCATGGCAAGTCGACATCAGAGTCTTGATAAAATCATAAGTACTACGATGCAAGTCATAGACAAAAGTCGTTTTGGTGTAAGAGAAAAAATATTCTTCTTTAAAGAACTAACGTACTTACTCGGTGGAGGAGTATCGATTGTACAAGCACTGACAGTAATAGCCGATAGTTCAGATGACTATGCTCTCAAAGATATAGCGCACAGTATAAGATGACATATAAAAGCAGGTAAAAGTCTTTCCTATGCGATGAATAGACTACCTGATTATTTTGATGAATCAGATTATAATATCGTCAAGATCGGAGAAAAATCTGGAGATTTACCACAGGTATTGCATGC
>SKIU01000018.1 GCA_007116275.1 candidate division SR1 bacterium
AAATATTCTCCAAATGCACATCAGACATATGGTGCAAGATATTGCATAACTGCTGGGCTACTTGCTGGAGCAGATACTACTGTGGTGTATTCCATAGCTCCTTTTTCTTTGAGTGTTTCTACAAATCTTGCTACTTTTGATTCTTTTTGTCCTATTGCTACATAGATACATTTCATATTTTGTCCTTTTTGATTCAATATAGTATCCATTGCGACTGTTGTTTTCCCTGTTTGTCTATCTCAGATAATCAACTCTCTTTGTCATCTTCCAATAGGAATCAAAGAGTCTATAGATTTGATCCCTGTTTGTACTGGTTCATCGACTCATTTTCTTGACATTACTCCAGGTGCAACTCTTTCTACTGGGTATGCATCACTTGCTTTTGGTTCTTCTTTTCCATCTATAATATTTCCTAATCCATCAACGACTCTTCCAAGATATTCTTCTCATACGTTTACTGAAAATGTTTGTCCTGTACTTTTTACTATTTGTCATTGTTGTAGACCATTTTCTTTTCCAAGAATCAGTATTCCTACATAATCAGGAAGAAGATCAAGAACAAGTCATTTTGTTCCATTTTCAAAAACAACGATTTCTGAATACATTGCATTTTCTAATCCAGCTACAACAGCAACTCCATCTTTTATTTCTAGTATTTCTCCTTGTTTACTAAAACTTTCTTGTATGTCGCTATTTTCGATTTGTTGTTGGATTTTTTGCAATATTGATTCTACAGTACTGTGCATAATTTTAAGATATTATAGTTATAAAGCTTTTGGGCCCCTAGCTCTTAGCTTCTTGCATAGGTTTATTTAACCGTAAACTAGAGTAGCTAGTCGCTATGAGCTGATATTTAGTTATATAATCATAATAGTGTGCGAACATCTTTATCTACTGATCTTTTGTAATATGATCATTCACCTGCTATATGTACCATGTTTGTTTGTATTTCTTGTGTATCTATTTGTGCATTTGTTATTTTCTTTTGTAGATATGTTTCAAGTTTTTCAGTTACTTCGCTTGGACTTTGGATAGTGAATGTTGGCTGATAGTTGTTTGCCATATTTTTAAGTAGCTTTGCGATATGTCTTAGCTTTTCGGCATTATGTTTGTTCACTTCTTTCGCAGCATACAACACTGCTGCTGTCTCAGGTGCTATATTTTCTACTAGTTCACGGTAGGTTTTACTATAAATAGATTGGCCATATCTTTTTAACAACTTATTGGCAGTAAGGACTGCGTTAACCAAACTGTTTTCTTCTATTCCACTTTCTAGTAATATAGTTGCGAATTGCTTATCAGTTACATACATATGTACAAGCTATAAGGTATAAATTTTTTTTATTGTAGATCTTTAACAAGTCACTCGAGATATTTGCTTTCTAGATTTTTGTCAGACTGAAGAAGTTTTTTAACTACCAATAATGATGTTTGTTTGAGAGACTCTTCAAAGTCTTTTTCTACTTCTTTTTCTAATGCTTTTGCGCGAATTTCTGCATCTTGTATGATAGTTTCACCTTTTTGTTCAGCTTCTTGTATTATTTCCTCTCTTTTTTTGCCTGCAAGAACTGATGCTTCATTTAATATAGATGCCTTGATTTCATTCCCTTCAGCGATAATTTTTTCTGCTTGTTTTTCTGCATCTTGTATTTTTTCTGCATATGCTTGATCTGCATGTTCTAGTTTTGCTAGCAAGTTTCTTCTATTCTCGATAGCATTGGCAAGTGGTTTCGCTCCAAATTTACTAAACAATCAAAATATGATTCCAAAGTTTATAACTTGTGCGATAACTGCTGATATACTAATGTCCATAATGTCTTTTAATGTTTAAAGTGCAAATGTATAATGTATACAATCCTTAATTAGGACTTATCCTAATAGTGATAGAGCTATAATCAAACCATAAATAGCTGCTGATTCAACTAATGCTAGGAATAAAACCATAAATGTCATAATCTTTCCTTTTATTGCAGGGTTTCTTCGGATGGATTCCATAGCTCATGATACTAACATACCTTGACCAGCACCAACTCATAAACCAGCAGCTCCAACTGCTGTACCTGCTCCGATTGCTGCACCAGATGCTGTTGTTGCAGGATCGAGTCCAATAATTTGTAAAGAAACAATTAATCCGTAAATAGCTGCTGATTCTGTTAAAGCAATACCTAGTATTGTCAAAACAAGAAATGTTCCACTTAAATCAGGATTTTTACCCATAATTTCTAATGATTTTTTGGCGATAATACCTTCACCAATTCCAACTCAAAGACCTGCTAGTCCTACTGCCAATCCGGCTCCAATGTACAATTCCATAGTGTTTTTTGTATAATATATATAAAAGATTTCTATTCGTTTCCTTGTGCTATCTTAATGAATATAGCCACTAATAATGGGAATACAAATGCTTGAATTACCGTTACCAACAATCCCTGTGCGTATAATATTAGTGGTGCTAAGACAGGAAAGTCTGCTGAAGCTATATTTTGCGTAAACGAATTGACTCAAACAACCAATAATCATAGCAATATTCATCAAGCTATCATATTACCGTATAGTCTTGCTGTTAGTGAGAGTACTTTGGCAAATAATCATACGATATCTAGCATCCCAACAAATAAAGATATAATGATATCAAATATTTTTACCACTCCTTTTACAGGGTAATATTGTCGTGCAGGCATAGTGCCTCTCTCTACATCTAGTATTCCTTTCCCTGTAATGGGTACGTATTCGAGGAAAAATTTGATGACATTTAAAGACTTTATTTGTAATACAAGCATGAGCACAATACTCACTAATGCAAGTGCTAAATTAAAATTGAAGCTTGTGGTAGGTATTTGTATGTAGGCAAATATTGCATCGATATCGCTAAATATGACTCTTATAAGGTCTATAGTATATCATAACATATTTGCCACAAATATCACAAAAAACAATGTTACAATATATATTTTGATGTTTCTTTTCTCATCTTTACCGAGTATTTCTTCGAAGAATTCGTACATTGTATCAAATAGCAACGTCAAAGTTGTTGCTATTTTGCTGTTTGGGAAAAAACGAACAAGTGCTACTATTGTTAATATCACTATTAGTTGTAATAGTATTCCTATCATCAATGGGGATAACTGTTGTATCGGTGTCCATCGAGATTGTCGAATAAACAACAATCAGCTTGGTAATTGTTCTGTAAAGAACTGTGTTATCATGTCCATAATAATTGTCGATATATTTACATAAATTTAAAAACCAAGTGGCCGTAAGCGCTGGGATCCTCTCTCTGTAGGATCAAGGTGGATGGCTCAGTGCAAGCTAGGCTTGTACAATTTTCGGCCTCCATTAAATACGTAATGAGAAGAAGAATGTTGAGCACCTACGCACCGCTTAGTCTTTGTTGCTCGTAAGACTGTTGGTCACTGTATATTTTCCTTTTCTATTTGCAAGTGTATTTGCACAAAAAACTGTTAAAAAATTTGCAATATTTCTTTTAGGTCTGTATAATAATAGTAACTTTATTTTATATTATTTATTGTACCATGGTTGATCCTGCATCTAAAAAAACTAGTGATGACCATAAAAATGTTGATACGGTGGTTAGTGAAGAGCATAAGAATCATAGTAAAATTTCAGCTGAAGATGTTTTTGGTGGGAATCCTGATGTTTTTGCTGATATGGAACCAACTGCTTTTCAGCCTATTGATCCAGAAACATGAAAACCTGTAGATCATACGGAGGAGACACAGGCTCCCTTTCTTCACGATAGTGTTCAGGCAACAAAAGAACTAGAAGAAGATGTTGTTACTGATACCCCACAGAAAGAAGATGTTTTGTGAGATGATTCTTCTTCAATGGAAGAAGAAATTCGTTCATGAGATAAAGAAACTACATCTCCTACAGATTGAGAAACTGTAGATTCAGGAATTGTTAATAATACTATGGATGATACAAAAGATATAGACGACAATACTGCAGACGAATGATTGAAAACGTCCTCAGATCCTTTTGTAGATACTGTTGAGGATTCTGATGAACAAGAAGCTCCTTGAGATCAAGAAACCCCCTCAATGGATAATGATTTTTCGTTATCTGAGGTAAAAAAAACAGTTGTCGATAGTGTTTTTGATGATACTTCTAGTTCCTCATCAATAGAAAATGTAGATTCTACGAATGATTGATCAGTTGAGCAAGATTCTCATGTTGATAAAGAAAAAAATGCAGATTATTATGATCCATTTGTGGATACGGTAGAAGATCAGCAAGTTGATAATAATATTTCTTCTCAAAAAAATATTGATTATGCTGATACAAATGTTGAAGAAGAAAATGATGAGGACAAACAGCATACTGCCATATCTCAAGATAGCGAATACGAGGATGAACAAGATACTGAAAAAGAGTATGAAGAGCAAGAAAAAAAAGATAGTACTTCTGATACTAATACAGAAGAATATGATAATGCATCTACTGATGTTGAAGATAAGTCAGTCGATGGCAAAAAAGAAGATGATGAAGAACAAGATGAAAGTAAGGATGGTCTTGGCTATCTAGATACTTCAGAGGTTGTTGATCCATTTTTACGTGATGATAATGCTGCTCCCGACGATTCAGATTCTCTTAGTATAAACTCTCTAGATAGTAAGAGTAGCGATCAAAGTCTTAATGATGAAGAACATAAAGAAGATGCTATTTCGACTGAGGAATTATCGAAAGTGGCAGATCAGGAATCTAAGAAGTGATGAAATAATATGAGAGATGATAAATCCGAAAATAATGAATGACTTTCTGAAGGAAATTCTTCTAAAGAAGAGTCTGATACTGTAGTCCCAGATTCTATTGATACACATATAGATAAAAAAGATAGTG
>SKIU01000063.1 GCA_007116275.1 candidate division SR1 bacterium
GTTATGCAGGTTATGGGGAAGGAAAGAGTGATGAGGAGATTGAAGGAAATTGTGAATGGTTAATTATCAATGATTAACGATATTTTAGTTTCTGTTTTTGGGGTGATGGCGAAAATTCCTTCGCATGCAGTAAAGGTTTTTTCTGGAGTTATTTTTGATGTGTATCAATGGGAACAGGAGCTGTTTAATGGAGATACATCTACTTTTGAAGCATTGAGAAGGCCATCAACGGTTATTGTTGTTCCTGTAATATGAGATACAATTGCTATTGCTCATGAAAGGCAGCCCGGAAAAGATTGGTATATGACACCTTTTGCTGGACGCATGGATGCTGATGAAGAGCCGCTTGCGGCTGCGCAAAGAGAATTGCGTGAAGAATCTGGTTTGGTTTCCGATGATTGGGAGTTGTATCAGACATTTTCTGTGTGAGGTAAGGTAGATTATCGTATGCATTATTTTATTGCGAGGGATTGTCGTGTGGTAGCTGAGCAGCAGCTTGATGATTGAGGAGAGGAGATAGAGGTACAGTATCTTTCTTTTGAGGAGTTTATTGCGTTTATACAGTCAGAGGACTGTAGGGATGTAGAGTTTGCAAATATGATTTTTAGGATGGAAAAGGAGGGAAGGTTGGAGGAGTTTAGGAAGGTTTTGTTTGATTAGACTTTAGATCTCAGTAATAGTTTGTGTATTTTTTTTGTTATAATTTTCTTTGTCTCTAGCACGGACTATTCTTTTTATTTTATGTTTATTATTTGTTTCTGTTCTTTTTGTTATTGCCACAAAAAGAACCAAAAAAGTCTAGCCGACTAAAAACCGCGAGTTTGGTCGGCGCACTTACTTAGTCAGAGTGGTCTTTCCAGCGATTTGTGGGCATATTGTATTCTTTAGGTTGGTTAGTTTTATTTCTCTCGTATTTAGATAGTTTTTTTACAAAAAGAGAAAGCGCTAGAAGAATACTTCCAGCGCCCCAGTGAGGGCGCTCAGGTCGACTTTCATAAAGCCGATCAAAATCCACAGATGTTTTCGATAGATTGTGATCGATTGTATAAGAGTTCCTGAAGCCCCCACTATTGTTCCGTCACATCTGTTGGGTAACAGATAGAGATGGTATTTTACGAGGAGATACCTCGATCAAAGAATCCTTTATAAGAGAAGCTAAATGTGTAGTAGAGCATTTCTTACCAAAGAAGCTTTGATGACATAAGTATATACAAAGTCTATTATATATACAAAAAAAGGAGTGCAATTGTTCTCTTTTGCTTGCTTTTTTTTGTATTTATTGTGTGATATGTATTTTTTGTTCTTGCTATCTATTTTGTTGTAGTTTTTTTGCTTTTTTTTGTAGTTTCTGTTATACTTGGGTATGTTTATTTTGTCGCGTATTTATGGAAAAAACTATTGATTATAAGCAGCAACTAGAAGATTCCATCGTACAATCTGATGTGGTTAAAATTTTTGATAATTTGCTTACTTATGCAGTAGAGCAATGATCTTCAGATATTCACATAGAACCATTTGAAAATTATTCGAGGATTAGAATCAGGATAGATGGTGTGTTGCAGGAACTTGTGCAATATCCTAAGAATCTTCATGATAGTATTATTTCTAAGTTTAAAATAGAATCTGGTCAAATGAGACCAGATGAAAAGAGATTGCCGCAAGATGCAAGGGTGTCTTCTATGACCAAAACAAATAAAGAAATCGATATGCGTGCCAATACACTTCCTACTGTTTGGTGAGAAAAACTAGTGATGCGTATTGTTGATAAATCAAAAAAAATACCACCATTGGAAGAGCTGGGTATTATAGGAACAAGTCTGGATGTGTTATATAAAAATCTGCGTGATCCAAATGGTATTATCCTTGTAACTGGACCTACCGGATCTGGTAAAACAACTACCTTGTACTCTTGTTTAGAATATATTAACAAATCTGATATCAATATCGTTACCTATGAAGATCCCGTAGAAAATAAATTGCATGGATTGAATCAAGCGCAGATAAGGTCTGATATTTGATTTACTTTCGCATCATGATTGAGATGATGATTACGTCAAGATCCTGATGTTATGATGGTATGAGAAATCCGTGATAAGGAAACGCTTGATATGGCTATGGAATCTGCGATGACCGGTCATCTAGTCTTTAGTACTGTTCATACAAACTCATCAGTAGAAACGATTACTAGGGTGTATAATATGTGATCAAAAGCGTATATGCTTGCTGGTACATTTAATCTTGTGATCGCACAGAGGTTGGTGAGAAAATTGCATGATGAGCACAAGAAACAGGTGTCAGTAAAAGATAGTCCTGCCTACGCATGGGCAAGAGAAAGTTTAGATCATTTCGCTCCTGAACAATTAAAAAAAGAGGTATTTTCCAGAAATATTACTAAGGAACAATGGGATGCTTTTATGAAGGAAGGACTTGCGTATGTCTCTGATAGCGATGAACCTATTTATGACGGAAGAGTGGCTTTGTTTGAGATGATGGATTATAGTGATGATATTAAAAATCTGATATTGGAATGAAAATCAGCTTTTGATATAGAGCAGTATGCACTCTTACATGGTATGATTGACCTAGAAAGAGATGGTATATTTAAAGTTATTGCTGGTGACATATCTTTAGATGAGTTGTATAGAGTGGTTAAACATAAAGAAAAATTTACTAAAGCGTAAAATTTATTTGTTAGAGAGTATATGGCTACCGTTATTCAAAAATCATGACTTATAGACAAATTTGTTATTCAACTTTTTGCTCCAAGTTTGCAAAAGAAGACTAACTTTTTTCGTTTGTTAGCGGTTGCTCAAAAGGCTTGATTGTGAGTGAGAGATGCTTTGTTATCTATTCGTAAATCAGAAAGACAAAGGGGAATGATACTAATTGTCGATGATCTTATTGCACAATTAACGCAGTGAGTAAGCTTGGGTAAAGCGATGGAGAATCATGATTATGTTTTTAGCAAGGAAGAAATTGCATTGATTCAGTCTTCTGAAGTTATGGGTAATATGCCTGATGTTTTGCAGGATATCGCATATGAGAACGAAAATATGCAAAAAATTCGTAATACAATAGCAAAAGCCATGGCATATCCTATTATATTGATAGTTTTTACTATTGTTGCTGTTTCTATTTTATTGATTTATGTGGTTCCTACTATTGTTGGAATGTTTCCTGTGGGTGCTAACTTACCACGGGTTACACAGTTTATGCTTGATGTCTCATTTTTCTTGCAAAATGTACGATTTTTTCTTCTTATATTAATCATAGCGGCTATATGATCTGTGCATATGTTATATAAGTACTTTTTGCCTTTTAAAATGTTTGTTGATAAACTTGTGTTGTCGATACCGGTAGTGTGATGAGTAGTTAAGACGTTTTATATGTATAGATTTGCAAAGTTGCTTGGACAGTTTTATGTGGCATGATTGAGTGTTACCGTATGATTAGCATTGATGAAGGATATATTTCAAAACTTTTTCTACCAAAAAAAGACTCTAGAGATTAAAGAAGATTTGGAATCGTGATTTAGTTTCGCTGAAGCTATGGAATGATCTCCTTTGTTTGATGCTATTCTTGTCCAAATTATCTATGTCGGTGAAGATACTGGTAATATATCTGATGTATTATTGAAAATGGCTAGTTATTATCGTGATATGCTTGATACAAAGATAGGAATACTTATGTCTTTGATAGAGCCATTTTTGTTGGCATTTGTTGCGATTGTGATTGGTATCGTCGTTGGATCAATCTTTTTACCTATGGCAGAACTCGTCAATGTTATACAATAAAAAAATAACTCTATTATCTATTATCTTGTTGTCTGTTTGTAGTCTAGCTCCTGTTTTTGCACAAGTTTGATTTGGAGATACGGTTTCTCGTGAAGATAGTGTTGTTGTGACTGAAGAATCTGTTAGTCCATCACTGCTTGTTGTCAACGCTTTTGCTATTCATATAGAACATCACGATATAGTCTATAAGGAAGGTGAAGGTTTGTTGTCTCTCACGCAAGAAGTACAATGATCTATTGTTTCAGATATTGTGTCTGCTTTAGATCAATCTCCTAATAAGGCAGAGGTTATACAAATGTATCTTGCCTCTAGTGATGGATTGTTGTCTCGTGGATATACTGCACTTGATAGAGCAGCATTGCGTATAGATGTATTGCGTGGTTTGATGGAAGCTTGTTTGGCTGATAAAAATATAGCTGATACTAACTTTGTAGATGCAGTTAATAATAATGATGATCTGCAAGCGCAGAATGCACTGGATAGGTCTTTGCGTGCATCAGGTTGTGCTACTGATTATCGTGTACAACTCAATGCCTTGCAGGCACAGTATGACAAACTTTTGTTTTATGTAAATATATTAGAAGAGAAACATAACTATATTCATACAAATAAAGAGAATATCGAGCAATACTTTTTTGTGTTAAAATCTGATCTCTTAAAAGAACTAACAACAATAACGTCTCAGTTGCAGTCTTTTGTTTTAATAAGATAATTTTTCACTTGCAGATGTATTTGATTTCTATAGTATCTGTTTTTGGTATAACTAGGTACTATCCCGACTTGTCGGGAAGGAAAGTCCTGACACCAGAAAATGGTTAGCATCTCATGGATGCTGGATCTCTCTAGGGAGCAAATGAAAGTGCCACAGAAACGAAAACTATCCCGATTTATCGGGAGAAAGATGCAACGTGTGGATGACTTATCGTTTGGTAAGGCTACCACTACTCACTATGCAGGATTGCATAGGAGGGGTAAACCATAACCGGTGCAAGCTTATCCCAATGTATATTGGGGGAAGTGCACAGTATCAGCTATAAGCTGGTTTA
>SKIU01000102.1 GCA_007116275.1 candidate division SR1 bacterium
GATCAAAATACTAACACCTACCAACCTATCGATGTAACGATTAGGGCTCGTGACCGAAACAACAACACTATTACTAACTACACTGAAAGAGTACATTTCTCTGTCGAATATAGATCTAGTACTAGTAATTCTTGGCAAACCGCTTCATCTTCTCGTTATAGATTAAATAAAAGTTCCTATAGTTTCTCATGGAATGATAATGGATCTGTAACACTCCATGACCTGATAGAATTTAGAAATAATGGGCAATATAGACTTGTTGTCAGAGACAATAACAACAATGTAAGTAACTGGATACAATTCTATGTAGGTAGTACTAATAATAACAATAACCAATATAGTTCGGTAGAAAACTTTAGAGTCACTGCATCACGCACTAATCCAAGCACATATCAATCAGTAAATGTAACTATCCAAGCTCGTGATAGTTTCAATAGAATAGTCCGTGACTACACAAGAAATGTTTCACTAAGAGTGCAATATAGACCATATAGCAATAGTTCATGGCAAAATGCACCATCATCTCGTTATACACTCAACCGTAATAATTACATATTCTCTTGGTCTAATTATGGAAGTGTAACATTGAATAGTTTGTTACAATTTAGATCTAATGGAATATATAGACTGGTAGTAGAAGATAGTTGGAATAATATCGTGGGATATGTGACATTTAATGTCGGATGATCTAATAATTATAATCCATACAATCCATGATTTACCAATAATGAAATAAATCAAATACAAGGCATCTATAATATCTGGCCTGCATTTATTGATAAACTCAAGAACGACTACCCTACTCTTAGAAACCATAATACATGGAATAATAGACAAGCAGCATTATACCAGCAGATGAATAATGTTCTCAATAATCATAGCTCTATCTATAATAACTATGACCAATTTTTTGATTCATTTAGAGATCGATATATATATACTCTCCAAATTAGAGATTAATATCGCTTAGATATTCTTTATATCAGTACTTCCTTATGATACACGAGAGACCACACTGGAGCAAAATCCAGTTGATTATAACACGTTATAGTCGTAAAATTAGTGAGTACGGTACTCTACTACAAAGAGCTTTATTTAGTTGACCAAGAAGAATTATCGGAAAAGAGTATAATACAAAAAACCTTATCCAAAAGATAAAAAACTTTGTATGACGCATATCTCCGAGTCTACGAATACTTGGTGGGTCAGTTATTTTCTTGCTATACGCACTATTATGAGGGACTAAGAATAATAATCAAGTAACTACACACAATGTAGCTAGTCAACCAATACAAAATACACAGATCATTGAACAAGAAACGATCAATAATAATGCAGTCTTGATTACTGCTGATGATAATACTGATGCGAATACAGACCATAGCGTAGAAGATAATATTATCAATGATACTATAGCCATACAACCAGAAGAAGATGAACAAGAAGCCAATGATACAGATCCCTACAGCACAGTGATATACAATATGTACCAGGCTATCAATGATGGTAGTTATGTAGTAGCAGATTTTTTTGATAGTTATATGCAAACAAGCGAGTTGATACAAAATTATTTTACTCGTACAAAAATGCTCACATTAGCATCTAGGATAAGTGATATTAGTGTAGATGATATAACTATATCAGAAACTGATAGAGAAAATAGAATGCAGGTACGTTATAGTATATCATATCAGCTTGATGACCAATCTTTCGATGAAACCTGGGAGGTAATCCTTCGTCCAGAGTGAGAGACACGAAAAATAGGAACAGTAAGATGTGATACAAGATGATGTGGTAGTAATCCATTTTTTGATCCAGATAGATATGGGATTAGATAATTTGTTTTTGATATATTTCTATGCAAGATAAGCTATATATAGATAGAAGTAAGGATGTTGTCCGTACGTTTATTACTAACAATCCCAATGGCATAATCGTGCTACGGGGAGCAACTGCTACCTGAAAAACGTGACTATCTTTACAGATAGCTGAAGATTTTCCTGTTGAAATAATAGGTGCTGATAGCAGACAATTGTTTCGTGGTATGGATATAGGGACAGACAAGGTAAGTCAAGCCATCAGAGAGACCATTCCTCATCATCAGATCGACATCATCAATCCAGATGAACACTATACTGCTGGACAATGGAAATTTGATACAGAAAACATTATCGCAGATATACAATCAAGAAATAAAATAGCACTTATTGTGTGATGAACTGGACTCTATATCGACACGATATACAAAAATTTTTCTATGCCGGAAATATCCCCAAACCCAACTATAAGAGAAGAACTCTATGCTAAAGAAAAAGATACACCATGATCTTTGTGGGATGAACTCTATGCTATAGACCCTAGCGAAGCACAAAAACACCATAGAAATTCGTTGAGATTTATTGTCAGGGCGTTAGAGATATACTATATTTCAGGGAAAACTAAAACAGAAACTTTCACTTCTCACCCACCCAAACGACCGATACTTATGCTTGGATTATGGAGAGAAAAAGATGCTACCAATAGAAGGATCAACAAAAGAATTCATGAAATGTTTGACGAGTGACTAGTAGAAGAAGTACAAGGACTACTTGACCAGTGATACGATCCGCAACTACAGTCTATGCAAGGGATTGGCTATAAAGAAGTCGTGGATTATGTACATGGCAATATCGATAAAGATAAGTGTGAAGAACTGATAAAAAAACACACCCATCACCTCGCCAAAAAGCAAAGAACACGATTTAGGAGATATATCGCTGATAGTAAAAACGATAGCCACAATGCAAATATCACATTTCAGACATTTATGCTTGATGCAACTTAGCGATAATATCACTATTCACCTCCTCTAACTCAGGCGGGTTTTGATGAACGATAGGATCAGTAGATCATTCTTTTAGCAATGATACTTTCCGACTAGTAGGATTGAGTAATCGTCCATTTTCACAGGATGGCTTGTTTCTGTGTTCAATATTGCAACCGTATCATGTATTGCCTTGTTGTAATAAAATGTGATATTGACAACCATAAGAACTATCTACAAAAAGTTTTCCATGAAATTCCTGTAATAGACAAAAAATCTTCTTTCAAGACTCAGTCACTATAATATGTTTTTTATTTTTTACCAACTCTTTTATAAGCGACTCTTCATTACCCTTGCAATGTTTTTTAAAAGATAAAAAAATACCCTGACCTTCCGTATCAGGATTTTTATTCGTTTTAATAACACTTCTCATCCTCATATAGTATAAACTAAATACGAGGGGTTATTTTGAGAAACCTCCTTTAAGATATATTTTACTTTTTGGGATACAAGGGAAAAACTATTGTTATTTTTTGTGTATTGTATATAGCTACTATAGTGGTTTACTTCATTAGTACAAATAATGCCTGTTTTAGAATGGATACTCATACTACTCTCTTTTGTGATTATTATTATCTTATTACTGTATATGACAGATATGGTTGTGTCACTTATTCGTAGTAAGTGAGTACCGTATGTAGCAAGTTTTGATAAAGATATCACCCTTATGCAAGAAAGACTTTCGCTCACACCAGGAAGTACAATAGTTGATCTGTGATGTGGTGATGGGAAAGCTTTAAGATTTTTTGTCCAAGAATATAAGTTCAAGCAGTGAGTTGGTTATGAAATTAGTTGGCATGCTTGGTTATATGGTAAGTATCTACTATGGAAACAATCGATCAGTTCTATCAATTTGATTCGTTGATCACTATATACTGCAGATTTAACAAAGTATGATTATATTTATTGTTATCTGATGCCCTTTGTTATGAAAGATATAGAATATTGGGTACAGAATAGTATAAACGAAAACACTATCATTATTGTCAATACTTTCCCCTTTCCCAATCGAGCACCACACAAAATCATCCATGATCAATCATGAAAAAAGAAAATATATTTATACAAAAAAACACCATAAATACACTCATACTACAAAGAAAATCATACCTTATCATAGATGTCAGCAATTTTTTTACTTGCAATAGTATTGGCGCGATCGGCATTTTTAGCCAATAAGGCTATGATCTTATCATCACTAATATTGTTATATTTTTCTTGAATAGGAGTAACGAAATTCATTATCTTTTCAAAGAGAGCATCTTTTGCGTCTTTGTATGATAATCCACCGTCAGTATATCTTTTTCTTCGATGCTGTTCTTCTTGTGTTGTGAGGAAAAGTTTCATAATATTGAAGACATTACAGGCATCTGGATCTTTGGGATCTTCTATAGGTGTAGCATCAGTAGCGATTTGTTTTACTTTTTTGCTGATAGTTTTTTCGTCGTCGAGCATACCGATGAAGTTTTTGTATGATTTGGACATCTTACGTCCGTCTATTCCTGGCACTACTGCGACTTCTTCTTGGATATATGAATCTGGCAGAACAAATGTTTCACCGTAATTTGTATTAAATTTTTGGGCTATGTCTCTGGCGAACTCAACGTGCTGCTTTTGATCCCTTCATGTTGGAACAAGGGTTGCATCATATAAGATAATATCTGCTGCCATAAGAATTGGATACGTGAATAGTCATACACTCGCTTCGTTTGCTTTATTGTTGGCTATTTTATCTTTGTAGGCATGCATACGCTCCATAAAGCCCATGTGTGTGAGACAAGACAATACCCGTGTGAGTTGCGCATGTCCTGGAACGTCGGCTTGGTTGTACATGAATACTTGCTCTGGATCTGCACCACAAGCGAGAAATAATTTCAGTGAATTAATGGCATTTTGGCGTAATGAACCATCTTGAACGGTCGTCAACGAATGCATATTTGCGACAAAAAGAAACTTCTCTGCATCAGGAAA
>SKIU01000015.1 GCA_007116275.1 candidate division SR1 bacterium
CAAACACTATGGGTCATAGTTTGTGTCTACATAAGTATGCATCGACGATGCTTGCCAAAAAAGCTGGTTTAACAGTTCCAGAGACTGTACATATTACCGATATGGAATGTTTTTCTCGTTGGGATTGTGAGCGAGATCGTTTTATTGTCAAACCAAACAGTGGTGGATCGTCGGTTGATACAGCGATTTTTATACATAAAAATAATGCTCGAGATTTGGTACAGAAAATTCTTGATTATGATACGGTAATAATACAGAAGGTAATTAAATGAAAAGAACTAACTGTCTCTATGTTTGCTACCGAGAAAGAAAAACCATCCGTGTTGGCTATTACTGAAATACAACATACAAATGAGTTCTTTGATTTGCAAGCAAAATACGATCCCAAGACACTAGAATTGACGCCAGCACCGATTGATGATGCTTTGGAAAAATCCCTAGAAAGGTCTAGTATCAAGGCTTTTAATGCTTTTGCATGTAAAGATTTTGTAAGAGTAGATTATATTCGAGATGGAGAAAATATCTATTTTATAGAAATAAATACAATCCCTGGTATGACAGAAACAAGTATTGTCCCTAGGGCCTGTCAATATTCCGATTTTTCTGATTTTGGTAATTTCTTGGATATAATCATTCAATCAAAAGTATAATCTACAATATCCCTTCGCTATTCCATTGCATTTTTTTGATTATCTCTCTAGTGTGGGATGCTTGTTTTTGATTATGTTGTACGCTAAAAGAGAATTGTCATTTCATCGCAAAAATTTGCTTATATAGTTCATTATCAAAGCTATCTACAGACGTTACGTTATCAAAAAATATTTTTAGATGTTGCGTGACATTATCAGGTAATAGTAGTTCAAGGATATAATTACCGATGACATGTATATTGTACCCTTCAGCTAAAAATGGTGTCTTGCTACTACATGTTGCTTGTGCTCATTGCAATCTCACTAACTGCACACCATAATTATCCAAACATCATTCATTTCCATATAAGATAGATAGTGTCTGCTGAGAAGAAATTATCTGTTCTATCAGAGAGGACCTGCTAGAAAAGTGTCCAAGTATAAAATAAGGATGTGATTGATAAAAAGCAATATCGGATATCGTATTATTATTTTGTAATTGCGTAAATATATTGTTCCATATGGCATCTAGATCAATCAGGCTGTTGGCAGAAAATTCTCTACGTTGGCCATCTTGGAGTTGCGAGAAAGCAACATTTTCCTGAAGATAGATATTTTTTGCTTTATTTATATAATCGCTGGTCTTTTTTATTCGTAAAGTATTAAGTGCTATCGTATTGTGTTCTCTAATGATTATTTGTTCTTTCTCTAGTTGTCAAAGTATCTTATACAGTTGTGGTAATGATAATGTAATGCGATACTCATTACGGAGTTTTGCCAAAATATGTTGTGTTGTGCAGGATTTTGTCTGACACAAGATCTCTAAAATACTACTAACACTATTTTTTAGTCCAAAGGTAAGCATATTATATACTATATTCTCTAAAAACAATTTTCTCATATAATGAGAATTATTATTATAATATAATAATTTGTATTTGCAAATTATTTTTTTCTTGATATAATAGTTGTATTATTTTATATAAAATATATATTATGACCACTATCCAACCACGAGTTGAAAAAATTAAAAACAAGAGAAAACAAACGCTATTTCGTGATTTTCTCAAAGAAATAGTCTCTCGACAGCCTATAGTATTTTATAAAACTGACGGTGTAGTATCCCGTTTCCCCAAGACAGATCGTATCAAGTCAGTTGTGAAGTATCAGGATTTTGAAAAGGTTAATGAAGATATTTTTGCCCATGGACAAGAGTATGACTTCAATCAATCATTTTGGGACAATTTTTCATCACTGTTACAGAAAGTATCCTTACCTAGTATGATACATTTTTTCCAAAATGAAAATGTCGATTACGGTGATGTCGTAAGTAAAGGAAAAAATATATACTTGTGTGCATATGCAGTCAATGAAAATGAAGATATATATTATTCATTTGGTATCAAAGACGCCTGCAAAAATGTATTCAATTCAGCCTTAGTCGGTGATCATAGTGAAAACATTGCTATGTCATGTGGAGTGATGCATTCTTACGAAGTATTTTATTCTAGATATATTACCAATTGTTCTGATGTTTGGTTTTCAACTAATCTGGTCGGATGCTCACATTGTATCAATTGTCACGATCTGGAAAATGTATCTTATGCTATAGGCAATAAGGTTATGAGTAAAGAAGAGTATATGAAACAAAAAGAGGTTATATTACAACAGAAGCACAATTATGTATCGCGATATAAAGATCTGCCTGCACAACCAAAAAATATAGCTAGTACCAATGTTTCTGGTACATTTCTTGTCGAATCTGAGGATGTCGAAAACGGACACTTTGCCTACAGACTCAAAAATGGTCGTAACGTTTTCAATGTATGATGATTCCAATCCAATCAAGAACTATATGACTGTGTTGATGGGGGAGGACCAACATCTGCAGATATGTACGGAATCAATTGATTTGCCATCAATTCTGAAAAATGCATGATATCTTGTCATATACCTAATTGTAACAATATCTACTATTCTTATTATGTAGAATCGTGTTCGTATTGTATCGGTTGTGTATGACTAAAAAATAAACAGTTCTGTATATTCAATAAACAGTACACAAAAGAGGAGTGGTTTGTTCTTGCAAACAAAATATTTGCCCAGATGGAAAAAGAATGAATCCTAGGTGATTTTTTCCCTGCTACACTTTGCCCCTTTTATTTTAACGACACAATAGCGCAGATAGTATGAGATTTTGATGAAAGCGAGATAGTAAAAGATGGCTACTTACGAAGACAAGAGGAAGTAAAAGTAGATATTCCTACTACAGCAGCGATTATCAAAACGAACGATCCATTACTTACGAACTATGATGAGAGCATTTTAGCAAAAGTTATCCAAGACTCCAAAGGTAACTACTATCGTATTGTTAAGCCAGAACTTGATTTTCACGCAAGATATGGACTACCACTATCGCTATTACACTGGATGGATAGACTCAAATTACACTTTGTTTGATGGAATATGTAATATTGACTTTTCTATAGTTATATTTATAGTTGATATAAATTTACTAGAGATTTTGTGGTATGAAAAAGTTGTCTATAGTAGAAAACAATAAAGGTATAAAGAAAATTATAAAAAACATAGTATATATTGCAGCATCTAGCATGTTGTTATTGTTTTCAGCTCCTACAAAAGCACAAGATAATTGTTTGCCAGAAGATACAGTAGCATTGACCCAAGAGAGTGAAGATAAAAAACTAGATTTTTATGGATCGATATGATTAGAATCTATCAATCATGCTCCGATTATGGGAAGATTGTTCCAGTGATATGGTGCAAACATAGCTTGATACGGACAAATGACAGTCAATAAAACCAATACCACACTATTTCTCTATCAAGTATTCAACAGCATAGATCCTACACAATCCCCAAATTTTATAAATGCAGGGATAAGACAAAAAATCTCTATTCCAAAGCTCAAAGATTTAGACTGGAACGCACAAGCACAAGTATTTATCTATCAACATTACGCACGTTCAGACTTTGATTTACTAGACTATCAGAACGGGTGACTCATTCTTACAACATTGGCAGAATATAATATAGATAAAAGACATGCTGTATGGCTAAGAAAATCAGTATTTTTGTATGGAATCGACCATAGAACCTTTGAAGGAGTAGTATGAGCGTGATACAATATGCTACAAAACACATGATACATGAAACTAGGTGTATGGGTTGCTTATCAATCAGCACCCGATGCAAGAGATCCTTGACTTACGCTAAGTTTATCAGGGTGACTAAATCCTATTGCTATAGGAAAAAAAGCAAAAATTACCATTACACCAAATATGCACCTATATTATAGCATTATAAAAGACAATCACCCAGCTCTCCATGATGGTATCGGTGTAGAGTTTGTCGTATGATTTACAGATTAGCAATAATTCACAATAACAAAACCCACCCGGATAGATGGATTTTTATTTAATCGAGTAATTTCTTTACATATGCCAATATTTTTGCCTTCGTATTTCTCTTTTTGATATCATCTCTCACCCAAACAAATGCCTTTTGTAATAGTTCTCCCAATTGTTTACCGGGTTTGAGTTTTAGCTCCTTCATAAGAGTATTTCCATCTATTTTTAGCTTTTGCATAGTGAATTGTCCTTCGTCGGTGTTGAGTCTATCAAGCATCGATTTCAGTACTTCGACATCGGAAATATCAGAACTATTTTGGAGTGGATTCATCTGTCCACGTCTATCACCGATCGTAATATCAAGTACATTTTTCACTCTTTCATATCCAGCTTCGCTGAGCATATCTCTCAGTTTTTTTTCTCGCTTGCTTGGTGATGCCATAAGTATTTCACCAGGTTTGCTATGATTCTCTACATATCGAGCAATCGTATCTATCTCCTTTTTAGAAAATCCCAATGCTCAAAAATCTTTCTTCACATGGTCTATCCCAGATGTATGATGGTTAAGCCAAGTCCCAAAAACCTTTCTTACTTCATCACGATCGAGTGGAATCTCATGCATATAGTATTGATCCACTTTCCCGACATCATGATACAGCATCCCAAATCTCGCTAGATAATCAGTATTGATTTCTTGCAAATATTTTAGTGAAAGGATCGTATGAGAATACACATCAAA
>SKIU01000091.1 GCA_007116275.1 candidate division SR1 bacterium
AAACACTCTCTATCTACCCAGAAAACACCGAATTCCCTGTATGGAGTACAGAAATATTTAATAGTGAAGTGTTTGGATAATATATTTTATAACTTATATAGACTATGCAGATTACAGATATATTCCACAATATAAACCATATAAATCTAGATACAAAAACAAGAAAAAATCTAGATAAAATAATAGATATACTATGATTGCCAAACCAAAACAATGAGGACAATAAAGAATTAGCAAAAAACTTAATTGATCTATATACTATATACAGCAAACATAGGCAAACAGATTATGGAAAAAATGCAAAACAATTATTTAATGCAATTACTGAAAGACGAGCAAAGAACGATAAATTTGATTGTAAAACCGAACTAGAATATATTGCCTTATTTGAAGATGGACGAGATAAAGCAAATAGCTACTTTATAAAAGAATAAATTATGCAAAAAGACACCTACCAGTTAATATCAGAACTAATGAATGACCCTATTCTAGAACGACGTACTTGCCCTATAAGCAAGACAGAATTTCCTATATATCAATCTGATCATAATTTATTACAAAAACTATCACCAACTATTGCTAACAAACAGTACATATTACCATATCCTACCAAATCACCGGAAGAAAGAGCTAGGCAAAGATATACATGGAGAAATATACACAAATTTTTTAAATCCACGTGTGCACTGTCTGGAAAAGATATCATATCACTATATCCAAGAGATAGTAGCTATACAGTCTATCATCAAGATATACGATTCTCAGATCAACGAAATCCACTAGACTATGCGAGAGAAATCAGTTTTTCAAAACCATTCTTTATACAATTTGATGCATTACTCAAAGCAGTACCAAGAATGGCACTAGTAAATACAAATTCTACCAATTGTCATTATGCGAATTATATCAAAGATGGGAAAAATTGCTATATGACATCTGTTACCTACTATGACTGTGAAAACCTTGCTTATTGTGTATGGATTATGGATGGAAAAGATAGCGTAGATTGTCTACAGTGCCGCCATATCCAATACTGTATACAATGTACCGATAGCAACCATATTTTCCGTTGTGCATATCTGCATGAATCCAATAACTGTACAGATGTATATTTTTCAACTAATCTAAACAACTGTGATCATTGTTTCCTTTGTACAAATCTCAGCAATAAATCATATCACATCCAAAATCAATCATACACCAAAGAACAATACCACGAAAAAATACAACAAATCAAATCAGACCCCCATCGATATCAAAACTGCATCAAATCATTTGAACAGATACTCCAAGACAGAACCGTCAAAGCAACTAGCAACAAAAACTGCCAAAAATGTATCGGCAATCAAATAAACAATAGCGAAAACGCTAGATTTGTATTTGGTGCGGACAATATCCAAGATGGTGCATATATCGTAGGAGAAAACCTCAAAGATTGTATGGATATGACAGGATGAACAGTAGAACTATGATACCTATCTACCAACATCTGACTAGATGGATCATCACATATTATCGGATCTGTATCTATACTCAATTCGCACCACATGTACTATTGTGATAACTGTTACGACAATTGTTCATATTGTTTTGGCTGTATCGGACTACGCAACAAATCATACTGTATTTTCAATAAACAATACACCAAACAAGAACGAGAAACCCTTGTAGATAAAATCATCAATCACATGATTACAACAGGGGAGTGGTGAGAGTTTTTCCCAATTAGTATGAGCCCATTTGCATACAATAACTCACGAGCACAACAACGATTTCCATCAACAAAAAAAGAAGCAGAAACGAAGTGATATCCACGATACGATCATGATCATAGTCCATATCCATGACCATGATATATTCCCAAATCTATCAATCAATACGACACATCTGTTGTATGAGAGACACAAGCAGATAAGAATAAACAAGAATTACTAGGCAATATTGTCAAATGTAAAAAAAGCCAAAGATGAATGAGGATCATATCTATAGAATTGGATATATATACCAAACTCTGAATACCATTACCAGAGATACACCCAGACCTTAGATATGAAAATAGATACGCAAGATTAGCTCCCAAAACACTCAACCTCCACACCTGTGCACAATCACACAAAACCATCCTATCAGTATATCCACCCACAAAGTCTAATGTGATATCAGAAGAAATTTACAACCAAAAAATATATGGATAACACATAAACTGTTTATTTTTTAGACAAATTTTCAAACCAGAAATACCAATGATGAAAAGATAAAATAATACACAACAAAAAATCTGTTGTAATTTTCGACAACAGATAATACAAAAAATACATAGTTTTACTGACAGATAAATATACAATGCACAAAGTTGGTAATTTTATATTGTATTGACAAAAACCATGGAAAAATTTCAAAGCTGAAATTTCAAAAAGCTAAATAGTATAAAACTTCTAAAAACTCACAAAAAAATACAAGAACAGATTACAGAAACAAAAACTCAGCTTGAGAAGAAATTTAAAGAAGTATTAAATAACAATGAAGATGTATCAATCATTCAGACAAAATGAAAAGAAGTATTGTCAAAAAACACCAAGAATATAGAAATATTACAAAAAGATCTACAAACTATAGAAGAAGTTATACAATCAAGAAAAAGAGAAATATTAAACAATTTAGATATATCACATCTTTCATTAGAATATATAATGGAGCTTGTAAAACATGTAACAGAAGAAAAAAATAATACAAATCAAACCAAACAAGCATGAGAGTTTATCATAACTTGATATAAAGTAGGATACTCTGCCGATGATGAATTAAACTCGTATTTAACAAACTGACCTTATAATGCTTTACAATCAAAAAACATAAAAACAATATGACAACTCGTTGATTTTTACAATAATGAAGGAGATGAAGGATTACTTAAAATACGAAGATTCTGAGAAAAAAAACTTAAAGAAATTAAATTGGCACTCAAAAATATGTGTATAATTACTCCAAGACAAATATAGTATAAGAATTGACAACAGTATTTACACTTTTTGATATAAACCATTTTCATGGACCAACATCTCCGATGCATAGAGAAAAAAAGATATCATCTCTAGCAACCCTACGACCAACAAGTCTATTGATAAACAAGGACAAAAATATAATATAAAGATAGCAGCTAATAGCTAGTAGCTAGTAGCTCAAATTTTACTCAGTAAAATTTGCATGTCCAAACTAATCATAAACGGTGGAAAACCACTACAAGGAACGACGAAACCTGTAGCCAACAAAAATAGCATTATCAAACTTATTCCAGCAGCTATATTAACCGAAGAAGATATCACTATATCCAATGTACCCAAAACAAGCGATGTCCAATACATGCTGGACATCCTAGTAAAACTCTGATGAACACATCAGCGAATCAATGATGATACCATCGTCATTAACGGAAAAAATATAACCAATCACGTAATTGATCCAGAAATTTCAGAAAAAATGAAAGCAAGCGTTATGTTTGCCGGACCATTGTTAGCAAGACTATGAAAGGCCTCTATGCCCACACCACAGTGATGTAAACTATGAACACGTCCTATGGATGTATTCATAGAAAACATGATAGCTATGAACTGTACATACACATATGACCATGGATCATACGACATACATACAAGCTGACTTCAAGCCACCGAAGTACGACAACGATTTCCTTCTGTCACCGGTACAGAAAACCTTATCCTCATGGCAGTGAAAGCCAAATGACAAACAATCATTTACAACGCATGATCCGAACCACATACACAAGACTTATGCAATATGCTCGTAAGCATGGGAGCAGACATACAGTGAATAGGAAGTAATAAACTCATCATTACTGGAGTAGAGGAGCTACATGGAACTAAGCGAACTGTCATATCTGATCATCTGGATGTAGCAGGTGTTATTACTGCGACAGTAATGACCAACTGACAAGTAACCATAGAAAATGCCGTCGTAGAACACATGCATCTCATCATACAAGCGATGAAAAAACTCGGTATACAACTCGATGTAGATGAAAAAAATGATACCATTAGCGTCTGACCACAAAAAAATCTCACCATATCCAAAACTATCAAAGGAGATTACCTAGAATTAGCAGCATGACCACGGCCATTATTGCCTATGGATCTTATGCCGATATTGCTTGTATTAGCAATGCACTGCGAGGGGAGTGCTATTATCCAGAATCCATACTACACCACACAGTTTTTCTTTGTACAAGAATTAGCCAAGATGAAATGACGTACCGTCATGGCTGATCCACATAGGATTATTACTTTCTGACCCACAGCACGAAAACCAGCTAACCTTTTGTGTGGAGATATTATCCAATCATCCTATGGTATGCTTATGGCATGTTTAGCAGCACCTGGAACAAGCACACTCAATGCCATCACCCCATTATTTAGAAGATTCCCAAACCTTGTCAAACAATTCAACGATCTTGGTGCTGATGTGAGATTGAAGAAATAAATTGACATTCTATATAAAATGTGTAATGTAATTGTATTTTATCATTTCTATATAAAGTAATGTGAAATACAAAAAACAGACCATATAATGGAGTCAGGATACGAGAGTATATAGAAGAAATGAGGAGTGATGTTACTAAAGTAGTTAAAGATACCATAGAAGAAACTATACAAACCCTACAAAGCAT
>SKIU01000074.1 GCA_007116275.1 candidate division SR1 bacterium
CCAAAACAACTGATAGGCAATCATCTTTCGAGTCAGAAATTTGATCGTACTGGCGATGCAAGTGAATAAAATCCTTGTTCCATATAGCCATAAAACTTGTCAGAAAATCATGGTTTTTTGAGTAGCTTTTCAGCATGATCTCCGATTTGTCTGATTCTATCTTCTGCACTTACTCCTTCTTGGAGGTAACCTTTATCTAAAAAGTGTCTTGAATGTTCGTTGAGCCAGTACATGCGGTGGGGTGGGTAATAATATAAAAGAGGGTGTTTAGTTGTTGTCATTCTGAGAGAGCGTAGCGACCGAAGAATCTAGGATTTTATTATGTGTTGTCCTGGATTGCCGCGTCGTCATTTCATTCCTCCTCGCAATGACGTAGTGATGTATTTTGTTAGAATAAATCGTCTCCGGTGATGCTTTTGCTACGTTTGTTGTAGTTGATAGAACGTTTGTTGAAGAAGTCTCCATGTTTGGTAGCGATGATCTCATCATCAAATCGTTCAGTTTTTTCTAGGACTACGTCATCTATTTCAAAGATCTTTTTCATACCAATACTTTGTAATGAGTTGTTGAGTCTGTTTTTGATAAATTCCATGATGACATTTTTTGGAAGGAACTCTAACTCACCTTTTTCTAATATTCGATCCAATACTTTGGATTCTCCTGCCAATGCTGCATGACATGCGTCATAGATTCTTTGTTCGAGCTCTTCATCAAATCGTTCAGGATGTTCTTTTTTGATGATATTGATGATTTCGATACCAAAGAGTCAGTGAATTTGTTCTTCTTTGGATGTTGCTTCGACAGCGTTTGATATTCCTTTGAAAAGATTTTTGTGTTTGTTAAATGACATCATGATCAAGAACTGCGAAAACAATGATACATGCTCGATAAACAACGAGAAGAGGAGTACAGCAAGTGCATATTCTCTATTGTCATCACTTTTGGCAGTTTTGAGTGCTCATTCTAGATATTTTACTCTCTCCATGAGAACTGGCATTTGTCCGATCTTGGCAAATTCTTCGTTTAATCATAATATCTCAAGGAGATGTGCGTAGGCATCCATATGACGTACTTCACTTTCTGCGAAGGTAAATCCAACAGCAGCTACTTCTGGTTTTGGCATCTTTTTGTAGATATCTCCCCAAAACGATTTAACTGCTACTTCGATCTGTGCGATAGCAAGCATAGTATGTTTGATGACATGTCTTTCTGCATCATTGATGTTTACTTTGAAATCTTGGACATCAGGTGTGTAATTAAACTCTGTATGTACCCAGTATGAATGTCTCACAGCACTGACATATTCGTACAATTCTGGATATTCGTAGGGTTTGAGGTTGGTTCTCTTTTTGAAAATATCTCTTTTTCTCATGTTTGCTCTTCTCTCTCTGTAGAGAATGTATGATTTGGCTACTTCATACTTATTGAACTTAATGAGATTTTTTTCTACTTCATCTTGGACAGTTTCGACGGTGATGACACTATCTGTTCCACGATTTCTTTGGATCACTTCCAGATCGTGTAAGATGTCTTCTACGATAGCAGGAACATCACTTTTGTCTGCATTACAGGCATCGAATGCTTTTCCGATAGCAATTTCTACATGTTTGATATCAAAATCTACGATATCTCCACTTCTTTTTTTGATTTTTTTGATTGTGGCTTGTGTTCATTTGTTATCTTGTGTGTTTTCGGGAAGATGTATAACACTATTTCTAAACTGTATAAGTTCTCATTCTTTTCTGAGAGCTTGTGCAGTTGCCTGTTCTAACGTTTTTTTTTCGTCCATTGTTGAGCCAATAAAAAATAAATGTTTCACAAAATGTCTATTTTTTACAATATATTGTGCCTATGTGTATTTGATGACACTAGATGTTGTGTTTTTACGATATCTATGAATAGATGTTTTTCAAGGGAAAAGTTGTTCGGAAATTTTATTTTTTTTGCTTGTGCGAGTGCCATTTTTCTCTTATTATTTTTTTTGTTATATTGTGGATGTGGCTTGCCTATAGCATACTTTGTAAATAGTCTTCTTTTTTGATATATTGTGTCTTTATGGAGACTGGTCTTTTGACTATATTTGAGAGGATTTTTTCCAGATATTGGACAGTTTCTTGTTTCTGGAGGAGGAGATTTGCCATCGTACTGATGGTGATCATATGAACGGTATTTTCTTCGATGGATTTGATTGCGATATTTTCTGCCAGATTGTCTTTGAGTGATTGTTTATCTATCTTGTCGATGAGCTGGTTTTTGAGTGTGTTCATATCGGTTTCGCCATCATTTGTTGCTTGTTCTTCTTGTGTGTGGGTTTCTGGTGCTTGTTTCTCTGTTGTTTGATTTTCTGCTGTTGGGTTGGCTTCGGGTTTTACTTCTGCTGTAGGTTCAGGTTTTGGTTCAGGATTTTGTGTGGTGTTGTTTTGGTCTGTGTTTTGGTTTGGTTCTTTTGTGTTTGGGGTTGGGTTTTCTTGTGCTGTGTTGGGTGTGGATTGGGTTGATGCTTCTTGGACTGGCTCTTTGTTTTGTTCTTCCCTGGATTCTTCATTACGCCTGTCTGCCGGTGGGCAAGGCTTCGCTTCATTGAGAATGACTGGTGTATTATTATTTTGTGCTGGCGTTTGTTCTCCGGTGAGGAGTTTGTTGAAGGCTATTTTGTAGACGATAGCAGGATAGGGATAGTATTTTATCGTTGCCAAAATATCGCTACATGCTTGTGATATAGCAAGGTATTCGTCGATATTTTCCATCAGATGTTTGTCGATATATTGGAGTAACTGTTTGGCAAAATTATACAGATCTACTCCTGTTTTTTGGATATCATCGATGTGTGTAAACACTTGTTCTCTTTCTTTGCTCGCGATAGCAGCGAGGAAATCAGTGATGAGTTTTTCTGATGCAACACCAAGAAATTTGCTTGCTTGTGCGACATCTACTTTTCCTAATATACTTACTTGATCTAAGTATTTGACAGCGTCACGGACACAACCGTCAGATATACCAGCGATCAGTGAGAGTGCTTGTTTTTCGTATTCTAGTCATTCTTTATCAGCGATATGTGCAAGATGATTGACCATCTCTTCTTCTGCAACTTTTTTGAAATTGAATACTTGGCAACGAGAAATAATAGTCTCAGGAACTTTGTGTATTTCGGTCGTTGCGAGAATAAATACGACATAGTCTTTTGGCTCTTCAATGGTTTTGAGTAGCGCGTTGAATGCACCAGCAGAAAGCATATGTACTTCATCTATAACATAGACTTTCTTTTTGAGCATCGTCGGTGGATAGGGTACTTTCGCGAGGATTTCTTCTCTGATATTGTCCACTCCTGTATGTGATGCGGCATCGATTTCTATATAATCAAGTGTTGTTCCCTTATCAATCGCTTCCACATATGGATCGTTTTCTAGTGGATTTCCTTTTTCGTCAACTTCTTGTGCGTTGATTGCTTTGGCGAAGAGTCTTGCGGTAGATGTTTTTCCTGTTCCTCTTGGACCATAAAAGATATAGTTATGACTATTGTTTTCGTGTTTTGCAATCTTTGCTTGGAGGATATCTATGATATGTGATTGTCCGATAACTTCGTTAAATCATTTGGGACGATGTTTGTTGGCTAGGGACATGGATATAATGATGAATGGTAAATGATGAGTTATGAATGATAGATTATTATACATTAATAATTTATCATTATTATCTTTAAACTAGAATACTATTACCTCGGTATTTTGCAATTGCTTTTGTGATAATATTGTGTAATTATATATGTGATATATTTTATTTGGTCTATTGTTTGGTATGCATAAGCATGCTTTGTGGTATAGTGCGGATCCATCAGTAACGATAGGACAACTGAAGACAGGGGACTATGTTTTTTCTGAAGAATTGGATGTGGTGGATATCCAATCATGGATAGATGATCATGCTGTGCATGCGATGGTCGCCGGTGAGGATTCGTATTTTTATGGATTTTCGTTGTTGCCGAGTGCTCCGTATATTGTGTATGCTCTAGGAGATGTGTCATTGTTGCAACGTGCAAAAATAGCAATTGTATGACCGAGGGCTATGACCAGTTACGCTACAGAAGTATTGAATCATATGTTTGATTATATCCCTTGATATGATGTGGTTACTATCTCAGGAGGTGCGGATGGGGTGGATATGCTCTGTCATCGTCTTTCTTTTGAGCATAATGTACCGACAATAGTTGTCTTGGGTGGTGGATTGCGTTATTTGTGGCGTTCGGGGAGACAGTCTTTTTTCCAAAAAGTGTTGGATAATGGTTGATTGATTCTTTCGGAGTTTAAGCTCGATATGAAACCTGCTTATTATACTTTTCCTCAGAGAAATCGTATTGTTGCGTGATTAGCTGATGTCGTATGTGTTCCTGAAGCGCGCAAAGGTTCTGGGAGTTTGATAACGGTTGATTTTGCTGTGGATATGAAAAAGGCTGTCTATGGCGCACCAAACTCTTTGTTTGCTGGTTGATCTGAAGGATTGTTGTCCTATCTCGCTTCGCAAAAGGTAAGGGTGCTTGCTGATGTCGATGCTATGCTCAAAAGTCATTTTTCTCCTTTGGATGCGGATAAAC
>SKIU01000097.1 GCA_007116275.1 candidate division SR1 bacterium
AATCACGCAAGCACTATCGCAATAAACATAGTGATACTATATGGGACCAATTTTTTGTGCTGTATAGCCCAAAATATGATAATCAGACACAGCGCTACAATAACATATCATGCCAACATTATGCTTTGTGTCAGCGTCAACGATAGGATAGTTATTGAAAAAACAATAGTAAATATCCCCAACATGATTGTTTATTTTTTGCTAAATAATCAGGCTCGTGTTCCACGAATGATCGCATAACAAATCATATATCCTGGAATAAATCCAGGTGCATATCGTACAGTTTTAGCAATAAGTGCACAGGTATGTATATGCAATCATAGTACAAAATAGCATATTTTCTCTCGTCTATTACCGAGAATACGCACAAATCATATCCTATTTTTTCCTTTTTGATAAGCATGTGCAGGAGTTGCAATATAACTATCTTCCAATGGTGTTTTAGTTCTCATATGGTGATTGACGATAATACTATGCGCTAAAATAAGTGGAATCCCAGCGCGATATACTGATGCTGTCATCGCAAAATCTTCATAGATAAACGACATACGTTCACTAAAGGGATGTTGTTTGAAGATATCTTTATGACCAAAAAGACAGTTAGAGGAAGCAAATTGTATATGGCCAACATAATCATCTCCTATCTGAAATCATTTTTGTTCATGATAGGCTACAGGAATACCAAAAAGATAGGAAAATCCACTATAACCACGAGAACGAATAGTATTTTTATGATATTCAGTAGGGACAATAAGTGGTTCTTGGTTATATTTCATCTTTGCATTGTGGACAAGAGTAGACAATCTTTGTATACAATTGCTAGCTATCGTATTATCATCATCAATACACAGTATATAATCGCTATCTGCGTATTGTATTCAGGTATTTCTTACGACGCTTACTCATTGATCTGGCTGAAAATCATGACTTATATTACTTATAATGCTGATACGTTCTATCATTCATGCTTGCATATTATTACGTATCACATGCTGCATAGAATCGTAGTCGTTTTGTGTTAGCAATTTGTCATATACTATAATGATTTGTGTTGCTGAAATAGTTTGTTTTTGCAGTGATTGCAATGTCGGTAATACTGCTGCAATAGGTCTATTAGTCGGTATAACAACACTATATTGCATCTATCGACGTAGGAGATAAAAGTTTGGCAACTTTATCCTTGGTTGCAGTAGAAGTATATATTTTTTTAAAGCTATGTAAAGGGTAGAGAAAATGGAGTCTACTTCCAATTCAGGCAGTTGCTTGGGCAAATAAGTTTAGTGTTTCGTGGACTGAATGTTTGGTTCGATCGTATAGCTCTAAAGAAGGTATTGATGCCTGCAATATAGAAAAATATTTGGCATCATCTTGCATATCGCAAGGAAAATATATAGCTTTTTTGTCTGGATACTTGTCTACAAATGCCAATATCTTCGCTAATGTTTCATCTGACCATGTATGATCTTGAGCGTTGATAAGGATATAAGAATCCGAAGGATAGCTACTAGCCACCAGTTCCTGGCTGCTGATTGTGTTACGAAACTGGTCTATCATATATTGAGAAAAGTCATGATAGTGTGTAGTGTTGGGATTGTATGTGCGAGCAAGTTGATAGGATGTAGCATCTCTTGTTGTGATTTGTGATGCTTTGGGTAATAATTTATTATATAATATTTTTGTCGTTATTTTATATGGTTTTCCAATTCCTCAGAGCAATATAAACTTAGAATTATTGATAGCTTTATAGTATCTTATATAGTAATTTCGTCATGAACGAGTAAATCGTTTTGACAAGAACGACATGCCATAATGTTTTAACGATGGATTTTGTGGTAGTTTGTAGCCATCCTGATCATTGATAACTTCCCCACCGCCGAAGAAGTAGAGGTCATAATTGTGTAACTTCGTATTTTTATCGACTATTGTATAATCCAGTCATATGATATCCAATAGTGATTTATGTCTATCACACCACCTTTGCATTCGCTCGACATCTCATGCTTCGATTGTGAGATGTGTCGTGGCTGTATTATTTTTTATCCAATCAAAAACACCGAAGAATAACAACTCATCTCATCGATTTTTATATCCGTAATAGCATTTAAGGTAGGAGTGCATTATGATATGCCATGATTAAATATCTTACTTATTGAACTCATGTATAATATTTTTCTTTTGCTTTTTGGTAATTACTGGCGAGCTTTTCACCAAAAATATGACTAGTTATAGACGACTGCATTTGTTGTAATAAAGGTTGTTGATATTGCAACTGAAAACGTGTCTGGATATCTGCGACAGGGATATATTCAGAACCATACTGTCGAGTAAATTGATATGCGCTGATATCTTTTTTGGATCTGTCATAGAGTGTTTTATAATGGACAAGGTCTGTATTAAAATACAGTATCTGCCAGCTATTATAGAGATAATCATGGAGCGTAGTAATATAATTTCTGGAAAGTTGGAGTTCTTGCATCTGTCTAGATGCTAGTCTTCCTGCTGGAATAGCACGACACTTGATTGTAACATCCGATAGCGTCAAACACAATCTATTGTCAAATCTTGTCAATCTAGTAGCATTGAGTAATGATAATTCTGTATCAGTAAGCGCCAATAGCGTCTCTGCATTTTGTTTATAAATCACACCCTCTCTGGTTTGTGGATAACAGAACGTATCTAAGATATCGTCTTGATAGAGGATGGAAAAACAGCTTGCTGAGTTTGGTAACACAAAAGTTCCTGTCAGACGATACACTTCTCAAGCAACTGGATGACCGCTAATAGATCTCTTAGTTCTCCCGTTGATGAGAATAGAAAATCATTGACTGAGATCTACTGTGTGAGGATTATGAAGCATAATATCGAGCCATTCTTTCCCTGCATCAGGTCATATGGGATTTGGAAAGGCTGCTACAATCTCCAACGATATACCCGTATAGACTATCTGTTTTTCCTGTGTTGGCTGTTTCTGATTATAACAATAGGTATCAAATATCGTTTCATATTGTCCAATGCTTATACATGCTTCTACCGTTTTAGGGAAACGGAAATTACCAGTCAATACAACACCTCAGGACCCTGATCAAAAAGATGCCAGATTGAACTTTCTGTTATTTATCATGAGATACCATTCATGAGCAAATATAATGTTATCACCACTTACGGTGAATGTTATACTTTGATCGTCAGGCTCCACATCATAGATAATGTCGGTAATCGTTAGTGATCCGGTCCACATACGTTCTTGTTGCTCTTTTTGTTTATCTTCCGCAGGATCATAGCAATAGGTATCAAAAAGATGTTCTTTGTGAAATAATTCAACGCACCTTGCCTGTGTCGCTGAAAATCACAGTGAACCAGTAATTGTAAGGGGTTCATTTGGTTCTAGTATTCATCGCAAGTTTCTTTTGGTTGTTTGGTTTATAAGAATATGAAAGTGTGACAAGTCCACTACTGATCAATCATATAACATAAAGCTAATAGTTTTTTCGCTTCTGGATCATTTATATCAGACATCTACTATCTGTATATCATAATTCAATCGATTTGTGTTAAACGGTTTTTCGTTTGCTTCATTGTTATTATTTTGTGTACTTTGTGGTACTTGGTAACAATAGGTATGAAATAATGTATCATACTGTCGTAGCTGTATACAAGTATCCTTAGTTTTGGGGAATGGAAACGTTCATTCAATGATTGTATGCCCACTAATGATTCCGTAATTTGTAAGGTTTCTTTTGGTTGTATTTATCATAATATATCGTTCTTGGGATAGATCTACTTCTCACTCGGGAACGAACAAATGCAACTGTCTTATATTACTTCCAGGATCGGTTTGATAGACGATATTACTAATTTCTATATCTCCTGTTCGTTTACTATCTTCTATAGGATCATAACAATAGGTATCAAAGACCAATGTGTCTGTGTCATTATGTAATAGTTCTACACACCTTGGTTGTGTTGCTGAGAATCACCAGGACCCTGTTAGTATTAATGGCTCACTTTCTCGAATAATACCTTCTAAATTTCTCTTACTTGCACCATTGGTTAGTAGATAAAATCATACCAAATCTAATCATGTCGTGCCTGTCATGTACAAGGTTATAGTTTTCTCTGTTGTCGGTCATTGATATCAGACATCAATGATATGTAGGTTTATATCTTCTCGTATATAGATCTCTCATGATAAAATAGTTTCATTTCATTCTTGTTCCTGCTCTTCTGATTCTATTCATCCATCATCATCTACAGATGTATTTTCACATTGTTGTGGTTCTCATGGAATCATAATTTGTTCTGTCACCGTAATAATTTTTTCTACTCCTTGTGGAAAATATACAAAGTAGTCGCGCGAAAACCCTGGAGAAAAATTATCAACAATATTTCATACCCTATCACATCATTGACCTGAAATATAGCTTGCGTAGCCGTCTTCTTTGACTTGCATGTCTACTTTGTCTAAAACCTGTCAATCCTGTCAATATATAGCAATATTTCCTAGTTCTCACCTAAAAGATAACTTTTGGTTATCACTCGTATATGGATGGATAGTATAGTCATGTTCTGGCAATGAAAT